>VXRI01000093.1 GCA_009838595.1 Chloroflexota bacterium
ATGTAAAAAAGCCCTTCCTCCTTTGGGCATACAGGGTAGGTATCGACATTCTGCAATGTGAGACCATTGTGATTAAAGCTTTCCCGATGCTCACTGTCATTCCGGATGCAGTGAGGAATCTAGCATCTTCAACTACTCACAGGCTTGTCTGATAGCAAGAATTTCAGATTCTTCGCTTCGCTGTGTTCAGAATGACAGAATGGGGCTTTTCGCCTTTGTTGCACCATTTATCTACGCCTTTGGCCCCCTTTGGGGGGAGGGTTAGGTGGGGCAAAATCGGCTGAAGCGCAACACCATTCCCCCGTTCCAACCTTTCCCTCATCACGGGGGAAGGAGTTTACGCTCTGGATTTTGAGCAGTCACACTACATTTAGCCCAAGTCATGCCTGAAATGTCCAGATACATGCCCATGTCAGCCCCCTAACGGGGGGAGGTTAGGAAGGGGCAATAGCCTGCAAATGCCAGCCGATATTTTGGAGCACGCCATTGAAGCACGCCAATCCCCAATGCCCGCTACAGCGAAAGCCCATCAATGAACTGCGCGCCGGGAATCTTGGCAATATCTTGTGGCTCAATCTTAATCTTCGACGACCTACTGCCCGAACCAAGAATTATGGACTCCTGCGACAGCAGCTTCTCATCCGCGTAAACGGGCAAATCGTCGGGCAGAGCAAAAGCGGTTACGCCGCCGATCATCATGCCGGTCAGTTCCTTTGTCTCGTCTGCTGACGCGAAAGACGCGCGCGATACGCCCATCAGCCGCTTGACCGTCTTGTTCACATCCAGCCGTGCCGACCCCTGTACGATGCAGGCGCAGAACTTCTTCGCGCCGCGCTTGGACGCCACGATGATAGTATTGCCGCTGCCTTCGAGCGTGTAACCATACTTCTCGCAAAACTCGGCAGTATCCGCAAAATCCGGATCAATGCGAATAACCTCATGCTCAATGCCAAGCCGCTCAAGCGTGGCAACCACGCGGGACTCTATGTCGGTGTCGGTCATAGTCATAATCTGTGCTGAACCTCCATAAGATTGCGTGAATTAATATAGCGTCTTGCGGGTGCTGGCGCAAACTGAAAGCAAGCGGTTTACGCTGAAACCAGCCGTTCCGCTAGTTCGAGCGCGTCGATGGGCCAGAAAACATCGGGACGCGGCATGAACACATGCGGCTGCTCGGCGTGCGGGCGGCAGTTCAGCACAGCATCGCTCCATTGTGCGGGAATGGCTTGGCGTCCATATACCGCACCCATTAGCGCGCCGCATATTGCAGCTGTGGTGTCGGTATCGCCACCGAGCATCACAGTATCCACTACGCCCGCTTCCAAACTGTCCGCGTGGAGCAGCTGCCAAAAGGCGTTGTGCAGCGCGACTAGCACCCATAGGCGTAATGGGATGTTGGAGACGCCAACTATGTTGGTGGGATAGAACGGTTCGCTATATTCGGCATGCCGGAGAGCGTCAATCACGCTGTCGGCAATTCCGCTTTCTGCTGCCCAGTCGATAATCCAGCGATGCAGTGCCGTGCCGTCGCAGCCGGTGCGGATGGCGCGCGCTATGGATACGGTGAACACCGCGACGGAGTCCTGGCAAACGGGATGAATATGCGTGAGTCTTGAATCCTGTCTTGCCCAGTCCGCGACCTGCGACGGGTCGTGGTTGACACCGAATATACCCAAAGGGCTAATCCGCATAAGCCCGCCGTTGGATTGGCTGTCGGGGTCGAGGTATCCGCGCTCCAATGCGTTCTGCGCGGTTGGTCCGTAGCCGAATGCGGGTGAGTTCCACCAGAACTTGTAGGCGTCCAGCACAGCGTCCGCGTCGAACTTGCCTTGTTCCGTGAGCGCGCGTGCCAGCATTATAGCCATCTCACCGTCGTCGGTCATCTGAGCGAGCGCAGGCTGCGAATCATTCATTCCAAGCGGCAGCAAGGCGGTCTTGCCGTCGGATATGAGCGTAAGTCCGTTGGGATACAGTTGCTTGAGGTAGTTCGACTGCATGCCCTCAACCGGCATACCGAGCATTTCGCCCGCGAACTGTCCGAGTAAGCATCCTTGCGCGCGGGCGATAATTTCGGGGGCGGCGGTTGTTTCTTTTGCTTGCGTCAATGAGATACCTCTTATTGAAGTTATGAATGATAAATGCTTGCGCGTTTGGTGAGCGTCATATAGGTTGCATTGTAGCGCATAGACATTTCAACGGGTGGCAATTGACTTGGAAGTGAGAAACATCGGTAACAATATGCTAGATTGGCACCCGAAGCCGCGTTTTTACTATGGCTGGCTTGTGCTTGGCACAGCGGCGCTTGGCGCGTTTATCGCAACCGGCGTGGCGCAAACGGTGTTGGGCGGCATACAAGACCTGATTGCGAACGACATGGGCTGGGATCGCACGACCATCGCTTTCGCGGCTACCATCGCAACTTGGGTATCGGGGATGACGATGCCGTTCGTGGGCAAGCTGGTTGACCGCTATGGCCCGCGCTACATGATGCTTGCCGCCGCGCTAATCGTGAGCGCGTGCTCGTTCGCGCTGAGCGGCGTCAACTCCGTCTGGCAGTTCTACATCGCGTACATCATATCGCGCTCGTTCGCCGGTCCCAACCTGCAAAACCTTGTGCCTCGCACCGTCGCCGTGAACTTCTTCCGGCGCAAGCGCAATCTCGCGCTGGGCATCACCGCGCTCAACCGCATCGGCGGCGAGTCTCTCAACTTGCTGATAATCACGCTGGTCGCCGGCGCATTCAGCTGGCGCACGGCGTATCGGACACTGGGCATTATCGCGCTGCCGCTGTGCATCCCGCTGTTCCTGATAATGCGCCGCAGACCGGAGGACATCGGACTGCGGCCGGATGGCGACACCGCGCCGAGTACGCTGCGAGCGCGTGCAGGCGCTGCGTCCGCGCCGATCGCCGAGTACGCATGGGGATTGCGAGAGGTGATACGCAAGCCGCCGTTCTGGTTCATCGTCTGGGCAGAGTTCCTGTCGGTAACGACCACGGCGGCGGTGGCGTTCCAACTCGTGCCATTCCTGACGGACAACGGCATGCCATATCGCGCGGCGGCGTTCGCGCTGATGATAAGCGTGCTTCTGGGCGGACTGAGCGTGCCGCTGTGGGGGCACCTATCGGACAAGTTCACCATTCGCCGTCTGACGATGACAGTGATGCTTGCGACAAGCGTGCCAACGACGGCATTCGCCTTCATCGACCCGCAGAGTGTCGGGTTCTACGCGTCGATAATTTGGGGAATAGCGTCCGGCGGCATCCCAATAGTAGGCAGCATGATGATAGGCGAATACTTCGGCCGCCGTTCGTTCGGCGCGGTGTCAGGATTGACTGGTCCATTCCGCACAGCGGCTATGGGACTAGGACCCGCGCTCGGCGCCCTGATAGTCAACGCCACCGACGCATATACCGCGATCTTCGCGCTGGCAGTCGCATCATACATCGTATCCGCGACGTTAACCTACGCCGTGCGCTATCCGACACCGCCACGGAGAGACTAACATCGATGTACAGGATGCAAGAGGATACTTAATTCAGTCGGCTTCGCTAATGCACTGTTCAAGCAGGTCAAACGCCGCCTTTGCGAATGCCCACATATTGCCTTCGCGGTCGCTGTCCCCCGTTTCGATGGTGATGGCGCGTTCGACGGGGCCCGATACGGCTATGCAGGCGTGCCCTGCGTCATCGCCGTAGCGGTTGCCCGTAGGTCCGCTCGCGCCGGTCTCGCTTAGCGCCCATGTTGTGCCGAGAATCTCGCGCATTGTGCGGGCGTTCAAGGTGGCGTAGTATTCCGTGCTGGCGCGCCTGCCTTCCATCGCTTCGTCCGGCACACACAGCAAACCCGCTTGCGTAGTGCGCGTATAGACTATCGCGCCGCCGACGTAGTACGACGACGCGCCCGGAATCGCCACCAGCGCAGCGGACAGCAGTCCACCGCACGACGATTCGGACACGGCTATGGTGTCGCCGCGTTTTTTTAGTAACTCGCTGGCATTCGCCGCCAACGCGCTCAATTCGGTCATAGTGGTACTCCGTGCAGAGTCAGTGTGTAGCGCCAATCGCTAGTCAATCGTCAGTCGTCAGTCGCGCGTACGCTAGACCAGATGCAGATGCTCTAGCACCTGCGGGTTGACCAGATTGCGCGGCTTCTTGCCGTCCAGCACGGTGGCGACTTCTTCGCCGTAGCGCCCTGTGCGAATTCGCAGCGACAAGACCGAAGTGTGCCCGGAGTGCGGCGACAGAATCACATTGTCCATAGACAGCAGCGGGTTGTCCTGGTCGGGCGGCTCTTTCTCCAGCACATCCAAGCCCGCTCCGGCGATCCAGCCCTCTTGCAGCGCCTTGATTAACGCCGCCTCGTCCACGACGGGACCGCGCGATGTGTTGATGAGATAAGCGTTGGGCTTCATCAGCCGCAGCGCGTTCTCGTCGATGATGTGCCGCGTCTCGTCGGTCAGCGGCGTGTGCAGCGATATGTAGTCCGAGCGCGACATCATATCCTCGAACGAAACGCGCGTTACGCCACGCTCTGCGAACGATTCGTCGCCGATGTACGGGTCATGCGCGATTACATCCAGCTCGAAGCCCTTGGCGCGCTGAGCCATCGCGCTGCCTATCCGTCCAAGCCCTAGTATGCCGATGGTCTCGCCGTGCAGCGAACCGACTTCGTATGGCGGTCGCGGCGTCCACGAATTCGCGCGGATGTCGTCGTGCAAATTCACCACGCGCCGATTCAGCCCAAGCAGCAGCGACATCGCCTGATTCGCCACTTCGCGCGTCCACATATCTGGGATGTTGACAACCGCGATGCCATTCTCGGTCGCCGCTTCCACATCGATCACATCGAAGCCCACGCCGGTTCGCAGCACGACCTTGCACTGCGTCAGCGACTCCAGCACCTTGCGCGTGATAGGCGACTCGGATGTGATGATGCCGTCCGCGTCCCGCACCTTTTCGATGATTTCGTCCTCGTCGTGCATAGAGTCCAGCAATTCGAGATTCGCGCCAACCTGCTCAAGCGCCGTGCGCGTGTCGCTCAAGTCTTCGCTCTGCCAGCGTCCCATGTAATAGACCGTGAATTTATTATCGCTCAATTTGCTCCTCCGTGAATGCGTGCCGATGCGTACCGGCGCATAGTATAGCAGGTTTGGTATATCGGTTTGTCAGTATGTCGATATTTTGGTATTTCGGTCAGGATCTTTCGGTTGCCACCCTGAACGAAGTGAAGGGATTAAAATCGCTGTGTGGAAACAAGGCAACCTATGGTCGGCAATTTCAGATTTCGAGCGAAGCTCGAAATGACATAGCGGAAGAATGCAATAACCGAAAGACCCTAGGTTCTGTGGGCAATTAACAATTGCGTCCCGTCATTCCTGCGGTCAACGCGCCTACGCCAAGATACGGTGCGCGCATGGACGCTGTGGGCGCTGAGTAATCTAGCCGCAAGTAGAATGCGTCCGCTTCCTTGTCGATGTTGAGTTTCATTGCAATGTTCTCACACAATTGTGGCTCTTTGCCTTACACTAACGCTGGGTGGCGTGATCTAAATTGGAATGCGCCAAGATTCACAGGGAGACAACGAGATGGCAGATATAAGACTGTTCCGCGATTATGTCATCGAACTCAATCGTAGCCTTTCCGATGGCAACGCCACAGAGCATACGCATCGCCCTGCCCTCAAAACGCTGCTTGAATCCGTTCAGGACGGCATCACCGCCACGAACGAACCGACGCGTATCGAATGTGGTGCGCCCGACTACTCCATATCCTCCAATGGACTGACAATCGGCTACATTGAGGCGAAGGACATAGGGGTAAGCCTTGACGCAATCGAAAGGGACGCGAACCGAAAAAATCCGAACTCTTCCAATGGCAAGCAGCTCAGGCGATACCGTGACGCTCTGCCCAACCTTATCTTCACGAACTATACGGAGTTCCGGTGGTATGTGAACGGCGAGCGACGATTAAGCGCCACGCTTGCAGATGCCAACGGCAGGAGCGGGCTGACCGCAAGCCGCGAGGGAATATCCGAAACTGACGAATTGCTTTCGGCATTCTTAGCCGAGAGTGCCGAACCTGTTTCAAGTCCTGAAGAACTGGCGCGGCGCATGGCGCGTCTGACGCACATGATACGCGATGTCGTTCGAGAGGCGTTCGCCAACAAGCAAGCCTCCAACAATGTCGGCGACTTGTACAAAGCCACGCGGCAGACCTTGGTCGATGACCTGTCGCTCGACGACTTTGCCGATATGTTCGCACAGACGCTTGCCTACGGCCTGTTCGCCGCAAGAGTCAACACAGACGCGAACACATTCCACTGGTCAACCGCCGCCGGCGCCATACCGTCCGCAAATCCGTTCCTGCGGCGGGTGTTTGACCTCACTGCCGGCATTGATGCCAAGACCGAACCATTCATCGGCTTTGTAGATGACCTCTCGCAACTTCTCGCTAACTCTGATATGGAAGCCGTGCTGTCGGATTTCGGCAGGCGCGGCGCGCGTCAAGACCCGATAATGCACTTCTACGAGACGTTCCTCGCCGCATACGACCCACAGCTGCGAGAGCGGCGCGGCGTCTATTACACGCCTGAACCCGTAATATCGTACATCGTGCGCTCGGTTGACTACTTGCTGCGTGAGCGATTCGGCTGCCCAGACGGCTTGGCGGACTATCAGACAGCAGAGTATGAGACGCTCGAAGATGTTGATGGCGAGCAAAAGCCCGTAACCAAGCAATCGCACCGCGTTCTGCTTCTCGATCCCGCCTGCGGCACCGGCTCTTTCCTCTACAGTGTCATAGACCATATCCGCGAGCAGTTCCGCAGCGGTGGCAACGCCGGCATGTGGGACGGCTATGTGCGCGAACACTTACTGCCCCGCATATTCGGCTTCGAACTGATGATGGCGCCCTACGCCATGGCGCACCTGAAGTTGGGTATGCAGCTTGCGGCGCAGGACATGCCGGTCGAGCATCGCGCAAACTGGGCTTACGACTTCGGCAACAATGAACGGCTTGGCGTATATCTGACGAACTCGTTGGAGAACGCGGAGCAGCAAGCGGTCGGACTCTGGGGACCGATGCGCGTCATCACTGAGGAAGCGAACGCAGCCGCCGAAATCAAGCGCGAACTGCCGATCATGGTCGTGCTGGGCAACCCGCCATACTCCGGTCATTCTTCCAACGCCAGCCGAAGAAACGACAAACTCACATGGATAGGCGAACTCATCGAAGACTACAAGCGGGTTGACGGCAAGCCGCTCGGCGAGCGCAACCCCAAGTGGCTGCAAGACGACTATGTGAAGTTCATCCGCTTCGGGCAGTGGCGTATCCAGCAGAGCGGAGCGGGGATACTCGCGTTCATCACGAACCACTCATATCTGGACAACCCGACATTCAGGGGTATGCGGCAGCAGTTAATGGACACATTCAGCGACATTTACCTGATTGATCTACACGGCAACGCGTTGAAGAAAGAAACCGCGCCCGATGGGAGTTCGGACCAGAACGTATTTGATATACGGCAGGGCGTGGCGATAGCAGTATTCGTCAAGGGGCCAACTGAGAGCGGACAAGCACGCGTCCACCACGCAGACTTGTACGGTGAACGACAAACCAAGTATGAGACGCTGTCCGAGGCTGACATATCCGGCACCGATTGGGAACGCTTGCAGCCGAAATCACCGAACTACCTGTTCAAGCCTTGGAACTATGACCTTGCCGAAGAGTACGAACACTGGCACAAGATAACCGATGTGATGCCTGTCAATTCGGCAGGAATCGTAACAGGGCAAGACAAGGTGGCTATTCGATGGGAATATAGTGAAATGATTGAGGCTGCACGGGATTTCACATTGCCCGGTGATGAAGAAATGAACGAGACGCTTGTAAAGCCAATCCTGTATAGACCATTTGACACTAGATACACCTATTACAGCGATGCAGTAATTACGAGGCGACGCCAAGATGTCATGCGCCACATGCTAAGTGGAAACAATCTAGGGTTGATTTTCATGCGCCAAGTGGCATTGGACGGCGCATACGACCATTTCGGCATGTCAACTGAAATGATTGATAACCGAGCCTTTTACAGTAGCAAAGGCATCGTCTATTTCGCACCTCTGTACACCTACCTTCCCGAACAAGGACTCGAAGGATCTGGCGCGCGCGAACCGAACCTATCGCCCGAATTCACGGCGGACATGGCGCAGCGTCTGGGCTTGCGCTTCATTCCCGACGGCGAGGGCGACTTGGACGAAACTTTCGGACCGGAGGATGTGTTTCACTACATCTACGCCGTATTCCACTCGCCGACTTACCGCGAACGCTACGATCAGTTCCTGCGCGCCGACTTCCCGCGCGTGCCGCTAACCGACGATATAGAGTTGTTCCGCGTTCTAGTCGGTCTAGGAGGCGAGCTGACGGCGGTTCACCTGCTCAAGTCGGACAGTTTGAGCGCGGCGCGATTCGGCTACCCCGTACCGGGCGATAATGTGGTGGAAAAGGCGCATCCGAAATACTATGCGCCGGGTGAGAAGCCGCCCGGAGAAACCGCGCCAATCGAGCGCGGCAGAGTGTATATCAGCAAGAGCAATCGCAGATCCGGCAAGCAGGGTCAATACTTCGACGGCGTATCGCCGGAAGTGTGGGAGTCGCGCATCGGCGGCTACCGGCCGATGGATAAGTGGCTGAAAGACCGCAAAGGCAGAACGCTCACCTTCGACGACATCGCGCATTACCAACGCATCGCAGCCGCGCTGCAAGAGACGATGCGGCTGACTTCGGAGATAGATGCCGCCGTTGCGGACGCAGGCATGTTCGCCGTCAGCAGTCTAGCGCCGCTTGCTCCGACGACATCTCCCTGAATATCCGTGTTACCGATGCACGCTGCATATTCGCTACTTTCGACACTTACCGAATAGTATTTGTTAGGCAATAGTAAATCATGTAATTCGTCTATATTAAGGTCTGTTATGTGGATGTTGAGCGTTACATGCAGAATATGCAAATCATGTCGGAAACTGACAAGGAAGGGTAGGATACATGCGGTGCAGGATGGCAGATACGCCCTTCACGATGTAAACTAGGGACATCTAACAACGGAGATTGCCCGCACGAGAAGGAGCGCAGCAATGACCACGACACCGGGAACGGAAATCATCGAACTGGAGACGGGTGTATTCGCGCGGCTGCACGAAGGTTTGACCAACGCCGGCATAATCGTCGGCGACGACAGCGCGCTGGTGATAGACTCGCTGCGCGTGCCGTCGTTCGCCCGCGACCTGATTCGGGATGTGCGCCACATCACCGACAAGCCGATTCAGTATCTGGTGGATACGCACTCGCACTGGGACCACGCCTGGGGCAATGAAGAGTTTCCGGATGCGACTATAATCGGCCACGAAAACTGCTACAACGAGATGATAGATGTGGAGTGGAACGAGCAGTGGCGCGAGAGTGTGATGAACTCCGGAGACGCGTGGTCGGAAGAGGCGGGCATAGTTAAGATTACGCCGCCCAACCTAACATTCGAGACGAGCATGCGGCTGTATTTCGGAGGCCGCGAACTGCACCTGCGATTCTTGGGCAAGGCGCACACCGCCGGCGATACGCACATCCACCTGCCGGACGACGGTATCGTCTTCTGCGGCGATGTCGCGCAGGACGGCGGCGTGCCATATCTGGGCGATTCCTATCCTGATGAATGGCCCGACACGGACGACCGCTTAGTCGGGCTGCCAATCGACCGCTTCGTATCCGGACATGGTCCCGTCGGCGAGCCTGCCGCCCTAGCAGAAGCGCGAGACTTCATCCACGAACTATTCGCCATGCTCAAAGCCGCCCACGCCGATGGCAGAAGCGTCGAAGACGCAGCTGCATCCACAGTCGCCGCGCTGACCTCGCGCTACGGCGCATGGCGCAGCTTCGACCGCCTAGAAGAATCCCTACCTGCAGTGTACGCGAAGCTGGGGTAGGCTTAGGATGTGGCAAGGGGCAGTGCCGGTGCACTTACCGATGTAGAATCCGCGCAGCCACGCCGGCCCCCCATGCAGGCAAGGAGGCGAATATGCCGATTATTGACCATAACAACGCGACGGAAGTGCCTTGGCGTCAGAACTATCGCAAGTGGCTTATCACGGAAGAGGGCGACGGCACGACTTCGACGGACGCCGCTATCAGCGAGGTCGGCATCGGCATGGGCGCGCCATTGCACACGCACGAGGACGACGAGCTTATCGTCATTCTGAGCGGCACCCTGAGCGTCCGTTACGGCGATGAGACGCATGAGGTCGGCGCGGACCACACCGTCGTCGTGCCGCCCAACGTGCCGCACGGCGTCACCGCCCTCGGCGACGGCCCTGCCAAGATTATTGGGATGTTCCCCG
>VXRI01000315.1 GCA_009838595.1 Chloroflexota bacterium
GCACACCGTTAAGGCTATAATCGGCGCTGTCAAACACTGAATCGGGCGTGCCGTCTTGAATGACCGCGATTCCGATGCCGTCTATCGCGCCAGACGCCTTGCGCCGTTGCAACGCTTGCAGGGCGTCGGCGTCGGTTGTGTCGTCTCCGAGAAACACAACCCTGCTGGGACGCCATTTTTCTATCAACCAATCTAGGGCAACGCCTTTGTTCACTCCGTTGCGAATGCGGATTTCCAGAAGTTTGTTGCCCCAAAATATATCGAATTCTGCCGTGTCCAGGATACCGGCGAGTGCGGATTTCAGGCGTTCTATGACTGCGGATTCGTCAGACGCTTCTCGATAGTGTAAGGACGCGCTGTATCGCTTGTTCTCGATCGCTAATCCGGGATCGTCCGCGGCGCGCGCAAGGCTTTCGAGCATATATTGCAGAAGTATCTCTGACTCAGTAGCGCCACTCTCGGCTGTCATCACGCCATCAACAATTCGCTCTGCGCCGTGGTTTCCGACGTACACCACGCCTTCGATGCCCACGCGCCGCTGTACATCGAGAGCGGCGCGGCCCGACACTACTGCAGTCAGCATCAGGCGCTCGGCGAATTGTCGTAGCTCTGGTAGTGCATCGGGATGAATGGCGGCGTCTTCGGGGACGGATACAAACTCTGACAGCGTACCGTCGAAGTCCAATACCAGAGCCAGACTGTCGGCATTCAGGTTGCCGATAGCTGAATCGAAGTTCGCTAATAGGTTCGGCGGGCGGCGGCTAGTTAGGCTCACTGCAATGCGCCCCGGTCGTCTTGAAGCAAAGTTCTCACGGCGCGCGCGACTAAACCGGACGCCAAGCGCACCTTGTAGCCGTTGTCGGATAACGGTGCCGCGCCTCGCACCGCTGCCTGTCCGATTGCACCGGCATCGATGTTGTTAACGGGCTTGCCGGCGATCGCTTGCTCAGCATGGGTAGCCTTGTAGGGCACGGGTGCGACGCCGCCAAGCGCAATGCGAGCGCTCGCTACTACATCGTCCACCACATCCAAAGACAGTGCGACACTTGCCAGAGCGAAGTCCATCGCCTGCCGCTCCTTAGCTTTCAGGAAGATACTGTGGCTATTAGAAGAAGGTGTGGGAATGATGATTTGCGATAATATTTCGCCCGCGCCGAGAACATTCTCGGTAGTTGCATCAGCGCTTGGGGAAGAGAAGAAGCCTTGAATAGGCAGCAGGTGGATTTCGTTTGGCGACGCAATCATTACGCTCGCGTCCAGCGCTGATAGCGCGACGGCTGTGTCGGATGGATGCACGATGGGGCAGACGGCATTGTCGAATATCGCGTGGAACTTGTTCGCGCCGTCGATCGCAAAGCATTCTGTGCCGCCTTTCTTGCGGCAGTTGAACAAGGGACTGCGATAGTACCAACAGCGCGGTCGCTGGCAGAGATTGCCACCAAGCGTGCCGACATTGCGAATTTGCGGTGTTGCCACGGAGTCGCAGGCCTGCGCGAGCGCGCTGTAATGCGAGCGTATGACGGGATGTGCCGCAATATCGGCGATGGTCGTCATCGCCCCAATCTTCGCGCGTTGACCATCGACTACGATGCCGCGAAGGTCGTCCAAGCCTTGCAGGCTCACGAGCCTTTGCGGACTCAGCGTGCCTTGCTTTAATTCGCCCAGCAAGTCGGTGCCGCCTGCGATGATATTGGCGACTGCGCCGTTTTCTACCAGCCGGCTGCCGGCATCATCTACGCTATGCGCTTTCACGAACTCAAAGCCGTACATTGCCGCTAAACCTCGCCTTGTTCGTCTAGTGCGCTCAGAGCGTTCAGAATCTTGTCCGGCGTGGCTGGCAGGTCGGTAATTCGCACGCCAACCGCGTCGTAAATCGCGTTGATGACAGCAGGCGCGACGCCAACGCTCGGCGGCTCGCCTAGTGCCTTTGCTCCGTATGGTCCTATCGGATCGACCACATCGGCGAATATCACCTGTACCGGCGGGTACTCACGAATCGTCGGGCTCTTGTGCTCCAAGAAACTCGCATTCAGGGTCGCACCTGATTTCGGGTCGGTCAGCATCTCCTCAGACAGCGTGAAGCCCAGCATCTGCGATACGCCGCCCTCGACTTGATTCGCGGCGAGACGCGGGTTGAGGATGCGCCCGGAATCGTGCGCCGCCACATAGCGCAGCACGCGCACATTGCCCGTTTCCGTGTCCACTTCAACCTCTGCGAAGTGCGCGCCGAATGTGTTCACAATGTAGTCCGTGCTGCCCGGCATCACCGATGCCGCCGCTTCGAGAGTGTCGCCATCCGTCTGCGATGCGATGCCCGCAAGTGTAATCCTCTTACCGCCGTCTGCGCTGACTATCTGTCCATTCACAATATCGAGACTGACAGCATCTTCGTTTAGGTGCGCAGCCGCGATTTCAAGCATCTGTGCCTTCAACTCTTCGGCAGCCTGTTTTGCCGCCGTGCCGGTAGAGAATGTCGCGGTTGAGCCTGCTGTGATGGGCGCTTCAGGTGTATCCGCAGTGTCGCCGAAGGTAACGCGCACGCTGTCGTATGGCACGCCGACCGCCTCCGCGACAATCTGCGCGATGACCGTCGTACTGCCTTCGCCCACGTCCATAAGACCGGCGATGACTTGCACACTGCCATCGTCGTTCAGGCTGACCTTCGCCGCCGACCTACCGCCCGGTCCGCCGCGATATATGAGCATGCTCATGCCCCTGCCGGTCTTCAGATGATCCGGAGACGGCGAAGTAGCTGTATCGCTGTCGTGCCAGCCGAATGCCTCCGCGCCGCGTTCTAGGCATTCTCGCAAGCCATTCGACGAGAACGGTATGCCGCCTTCAACGGGCTGCGTGTCGATAATCTCGTTCGCGGGCGTTATTCGCTCGCCCGCCTGTCCTTCGATGCCCACATGATTTCGCAGCCGAAAGTCCAGCGGGTCGATGCCGAGTTCGTCCGAGATGTGGTTCATAGTAACTTCGAGCGCGAAGTGCCCTTGCGGAGCGCCAAGCGCACGATAAGATGCCGCCGCCGGCTGGTTCGTATAGACGAGGTAGCCGTCGTATCGCACATTCGCGCAGCGATATAGGTAGAGCGCCGCCTGACCCGCGCGCCGCACAACGCCGGGTCCCGATGCCAAATACGCACCTGTGTCCATCAGTGTGGTGGCGTGTATCGCGGTTACCGTGCCGTCGTTCTGCACGCCGACCTTCACCGTCGTCTCTGTGGAATGGCGCTTTCTGCCCGCTACGAACTCTTCCTCACGGGTCGCTTCAACTTTCACAGGTTTGCCCGCCCTACGCGCTAGCTCGGCGGCGATGACGGATAGCCGCGATTCGTCTTTGCCGCCGTATCCTGCACCGAGAGTCGCGCCTATCACACGCACTTGCTCGCGTCGCACCCCCAGCGCGGATGCGAGGCTGATCCTGTCCGCGTGCACGCCGCGCGATGTCTTCCACACGGTCAGGCTGCCGTCTTCCCATATCGCTACGGCGGCTCGTGGCTCAAGTGGAGCGGGCGAGTGTGCAGGCGTGCTGAAACTCCTGCTGAACACGCGGTCAGCTTGCTCAAAGCCTTCGTCAACATCGCCGCGTGTGAGCGTTAAAGGCTCGCCGCCCAGCAGATTGCCATCGACGTGGACACGAGCATCGTCAGATTCCAACGCTTCCCGTGCAGTCGTAACGAATTGCAGCGGTTCGTATTGCACATTTATGAGGCTTGCGGCGTATTCCGCCAAATCCTCGTCGTCGGCAGCGACGGCGGCAACTTCATCACCAACATAGCGAACTTCGCTGTCGAGAATCGCCACGTCGGGCGCAAGCCTGCCGGGTGGCACATCGAAGGGCGTGATGATGGCACGCACGCCGGGCAGTTGCTCAGCCTGCGCGGTGTCAACGGTTACGATGCGCGCGTGAGGATGCGGACTGCGGACTATCTTGCCATGCAGCATGCCGGGCAGTTGCACATCACTCGTGTATTGCGCCTGCCCGGTCAGCTTCTGCGGCAGGTCGCGGCGCGCAACCGAATTTCCTATTACCGGGTTTGTCGTCATTTCTGCGCCGCCGCCTGCTTAACGGATTCGATGATGCGTCCGTAGGCGTTGCACCTGCACAAGTTGCCGGACAGTGCCTGCCGGATTTCGTCGTCGGTGGGATTGGGTGTGCTATCGAGTAATGCCTTCGCGCTAATCAAGAAACCCGGCGTGCAGTATCCGCACTGCCCGCCGTCGTTGTCAAGGAAAGCCTGCTGTATCGGGTGCAGATTGTCGCTGTCGCCGAGTGCCTCTATGGTGGTGACGCTCTTGCCATCGGCTTGCAGAGCGAGTATCTGGCAGGCGTACACGGTATTGCCGTCTAGCAGCACGGTGCACGCGCCGCATTCGCCCCTGTCGCAGCCGCGCTTTGCGCCAGTCAGCGCCAGCGACTCGCGCAACACGCGGAGCAGCGTCCAGTGATGGCGCACCTCTACGGCACGAACATCTCCGTTCACTTCCAACTCGATTTCTGTCGTGAAATCTTGCATCAAGTTTGCCTGATTCGCCTCATTCGCAGTGTCCGATGCTTGTTGCTACTGCGCAGTTATGCCTCCGTCTATCACCAGCTCCGAGCCGGTCATGAACGATGCTTCGTCCGATGCAAGAAAAAGCGCGCCATAGGCAACATCGTCCACCGTGCCGACCCTACCGAGTGGCACGCGTCCCACGGACGCCGCGAGTCCTTCGGGCGTGCCAATGTTGTCCGCGATCATCTCGGTATCGATGGGCCCCGGGTGAATCGAATTGGCGCGAATGCCGTCCGGCGCGAGCTGAATCGCGGTGTTCTTGGTGAACAGCCGCACGCCACCCTTCGATGCCGTGTACGCGCCGCCACGCGTGCTACCAACGAGACCGGCAGTGGATGATATGTTGATTATGGAGCCGCCGCCCGCCTCACGCATCGCGGCGATTGAGTGCTTCGTGCCGAGAAACACGCCTTTGAGGTTGATGTCTATAATGCTGTCCCACTCTTCTTCAGAGGCGTGTTCGATTGGCACGCGGCTGTAAATCGCGGCATTGTTCACGAGAATGTCCAGCTTGCCGAATGTCTCGACAGTTTTTGCGACGGCGGACTGCCATTCGTCGGCGCTGGTTACATCGAGAGGCACGAACAGCGCCCTGCCACCTGCTTCGTTGATTTCGGCTTCGACCTGCTTGCCCTCGTCGTGCAGGATGTCCGCGATGACGACCGCGGCACCTTCCTGCGCGAAAAGCTTCGCCTCGGTCGCGCCCTGTCCACGCGCCCCACCGCTTATCAGCGCCACCTTGCCTTCAAGTCTCATAGCTCAACCTCTCTTGTCTTGGAATCAACGATAAAGCGGCGCGTTCTAATCAGGCTAGGACGAACGCCAACCATAGATTTGGATGCTAGTTGCTTGAGGATTTTACCACTAATGGCAATTCAAGACAAAGCGATGGGTTGTTCGGTATGTCCCTCCCTAATAATCCTAGTAGTACAGGGAGTAGTACATGGAGTTGCGAAGTGCCATCCAAAGAGTCCCATACCTCTTGACGGAAAAGGACCAAGGTTAAGATGACCGCCAAACTCCGCTGGCGCGAGCGCACAATTGGCAATTTCGGCAATTTCCACAAAATCCGAACAAAGGTATTGACAAGAACGCTCGTGCTGTTCTAGCATGTTCGCCAAGAAGTATGTTCTATGACAGAACACGGAGGATACCCATGACGAACAGCGCCCACACCGCCACCATTCACCAGTTTCGACTCCCCGGCTTTCAATCGGATATTGCCCATAAGCCTACTCCGAATTCTGCTACCTGCTGCGATGTGCATGTTGGGCAGCAGGTGGTCTATATGGGCAGCATCCACGGCGGTCCGATGCACGGCAGCAGCGGCATCGTAACCGAGGCGCTGCTGCGCAAAGCAGTGGTGGACATGGGCAAGTCCGGGGTGTGGAACATCCCTTATCACTTCTTGACAGTCCCACAAGCAGCCTAAGCACGGCTGACTGCATGTTCGCATAGTTGCGGCACACTCAGATAATACCGCGTAGCAGACAATAGATTCGGGCTGTTCTCTCCGCTCATTCACCAGAACAGTTACCGGAACAGCCATCAGAACAGAACGAGGTAACCATATGTTCAACGACATCATTAAGGCATTCGCATTTGGCAGCGCGCCACAGAACATGTCTGACACTCAGCAGCTCACAACAGGCATCAATGTCAAGGTTGTCGGTGTTGGCGGCGCGGGCGGCAATGCCGTCTCGCGGATGGTCAAGACAGGCTTAACGCAGGTTGATACCCTTGTTTTGAACACCGACATACAAGCACTGGACACTATGCCGCACATTCTGTCCTATGCGATAGGTCCCAAAACAGTGAAGGGCATGGGATCCGGCGGTCGCCCCGAAGTGGGACGCAAGGCGGTGCGGGAAAGTCAACCGGACATTTCCGAACTGCTTGATGGATCGGACATGGTGTTCGTAACGGCAGGCATGGGCGGTGGTACAGGCACCGGTGCGTCCGCAACCGTCGCGGACATCGCACGCAAGAAAGGGGCGCTCACGGTTGGCGTGGTTACGCTGCCGTTCTCGTTCGAAGGCACGCGTCGGCGCGAAGTTGCCGAGCAGGGTATCCGCAGCCTGAGGCAAAAGGTCGATACGCTGATAATTGTGGAGAACGACCGGCTGCTGCCGTCGCTCAAAGGCAATGTAACACTTGCGCGAGCATTCGAGGCGGCGGACGATGTACTGCGGCAGGGCGTCAAGGGCATTTCGGACATCATCACCGTATCCGGGATGATAAATGTGGACTTCGCAGATGTTCGCTCTGTGATGGCGAACGGGGGACCTGCTTTCATGGCATACGGCGAAGGCAAGGGTAAGTGGGCCGCGTTAGAGGCGGCGCGCTCTGCGCTGGCGAATCCGCTGTTCAACGCGCCACTGGAAGGCGCATCCGGTATCCTATTAAATGTAACGGGCGGCAAGGACCTGACGCTTGGACAGGTGCACGAAGTAGCGGAGATTATCCGCAAGGCGGCGAAGTCCGACGCCAATGTCATCTTCGGCGTGGTCCAAGAACGGCATATGAAGAAGCGCGTGGGCATCACGCTGATAGGCACGGGAGTAGGCAGCACGCCACAGGAAGAGCCGACACCGAAGGACGAAAGTAAGAGTGTGGTAACACTATCGGATGCGGAGCTTAACCGGCTAATCAATGCTCCTAGCAGCAACGGACATCTTCCGGCAGACCTGACGCAGAGCGCAAGGCTGCTTTAGCCGCGAACCCCTAATGCTGGCTGACTGACGGCCTGCAACTTTGCATCGCCTGTGTCAGCGCGGACAATGGCAGAAGCGCGCACTTTATTCGTATGGGGTAGTCGCGGACGCCGGCGAGGTTAGCTAAATCGCCTTCGTGGAGGAGGGCATCTTCGGCATCTTTGTTGCCCTGCATCATCTTGCGGTACAGCGCGACAAGGGTGTGAATCTCGTCGAAATCCTTGTCCTGCACTGCCTCCGCCAGCATCGACCCGGCGGCTATGACTATGGAGCAACCCTCGCCCTGCAAACCAACAGCGATGACGCGCCGGTTCGCGTCGATATTCATTTGCAGGTGGATTTCGTCGCCGCAGAAGGGGTTGATCGCCTCGCCCACGATGTCGGGCGCACTAAGGGGTTCGTGATTTCGCGGATTGCGCCGGTGGTCGAGTATCGCGTCCCGGTATAGGTCATCAATCCTACCCAGCGCCATTTCCGAAATACCTCAAGGCCTCGCGCAGCGCATCTACAAGCTCGTCCACTTCCTCTTCCGTGTTGTATAAGTACATGCTCGCCCTAGCCGTAGCGGGCACGCCCAGGCTGCGTACCATCGGCATAGAGCAGTGATGCCCTGTGCGTATAGCGATTCCGCGCCTGTCCAGCAGTGTTCCTAGGTCGTGCGGATGCACATCCGGGTGATGGAACGACACTATGGCGCCGCGCTTGTTGGGGTCTTTGGGCCCATACACGTCCAATTCTTCCTCAAACTGCTTGAACGAATCGAGAGCGTACTTCGTCAGCTGTATCTCATGCTCGCGGATATTTTCCATGCCCAGATTTTGCAGATAATCCACAGCCGCGCCAAGCCCGACGACACCTGATATGTTCGGCGTGCCTGCCTCAAAGCGCATCGGCAATTCATTCCAAGACGCATCTTCGTAAGACACTGCCAACACCATGTCACCGCCGGTCAGGAACGGACTCATACGCTCTAGCACTTCGCGCTTCACATACAGCCCGCCTATGCCGGTTGGCCCCAGCATTTTATGTCCGGAGAATGCAAGGAAGTCGCAGTCCATGTCCTGAACATCTACAGGCATGTGCGGAACGCTTTGTGCACCGTCCACCAGCACTGCTGCGCCGACCGCGCGAGCCTTCTTGGCGAGTTCCTTGACGGGAACGATGGTACCGACAGCGTTGGATTCGTGAGCCATCGCCAGCAGTCTAGTGTGCGGGCTGAGGATGTTATCAACCGCATCCATATCGAGCGTGTGCTCTTCGGTGATGGGCAGGATGTGCAGGTTCGCATCCTTCTTGCGCGCGAGTTGCTGCCACGGCACGAGGTTGCTGTGGTGTTCAAGCGCGGTTACCACGATGTCGTCGCCGGCTTTTATGTTGTCCTCGCCCCAGCTATTCGCCACGAGGTTGATGGACTCGGTCGTGTTGCGCGTCCATAGCACGGTCTCAGGGCTATCGGCGTTTATGAATGCTGCGACCTTTGCGCGCGCCTCGTCGTAGCGCTCCGTGGATTCCATGCTGAGCGCATGAACGCCGCGATGAACATTCGCGTTGTAGCCCTCGTAGTAGTCAACAAGCGCCTGGATGACCTGGCGCGGCTTTTGGGAGGTCGCTGCCGAGTCAAGCCATATCAGCGGCCTGCCGTCATAGACCTTCTTGGAGAGAACGGGAAAGTCCTCTCGGATCTTTCTCACATCTAGCATAGTGTTACCTGCCGCGCCATTTGCGCCGACTACTGGGTTAGACCACGGAATTAAATGTCAACCTCAATGGTGTCGCCTTCGACCCTCACGGGGAAGGTGTCAACCGGCACCACGGCCGGCAACTCGGTAGCCGAGCCGTCGGTTACGTCGAAGCGCGCGCCGTGCCGCGGGCACTCAATTTCGCAGCCGTCCAGTTCGCCCTGTTCGAAGGACGCGAAGTCGTGCGTGCACACATCCTCGATGGCGTAGTAACTGCCGCTGACATTGCACACGGCGACCGCCTTGTCGCCGACCTCGTACACCTTGAGCGCCCCGGCGGGGATGTCGCTCACACTTGCAACTTTCTGAAAAGCCATTCTAACCCTCCCTGCTTGATTGGCTGATATTTGATTGATAGGCGAATACGGGTGGTTGTCAGACCGCCGTCTTCATCACGATGGGCTGCATGCCCTTCTCGCTTTCCAGTCGAATGAGCGTGTTGTTCACCAAATCCTCGATAGTCGTGGAATCGAGAATGTCGTACACCGCCGCGGCGACAGAGCGCCAAACATCGCGCTGGGCACAGCAGGTGATGTGGATGCACGCCGAACTGTCCGAAAGGCAGGCGACCGGCGACTCAGTGCCGCCAAGACTCATCATAACGCTGCTCAGGCGAATGTCCGCAGGCTGCATAGCGAGGAAATGCCCGCCGCGCGGTCCACGATGGCTGCCCGTAATGCCGTTTTTGTTCAGCGAGTAGAGCACCTGCGCCAGAAACTGTTCGGGTATTGCCGTGCGCTTGGCGATTTCACTGGCGCGGACGGGTCCATCGTTGCCGTGCAACGCCAAGTCAACCAGAGCGCGCACGCCGTAATCGACCTTGATTGGAATATACATAGGCAACTCTCCTAGCCGCCTGCTCGCCGGTATGCCTATTCGGTAGTAACCGTCTTAGAGTTATCGTCTGCCAGCGCGGAATTGAAAGCATGCCACGGCAGAGTGGCGCACTTTATCCGCGCGGGGAAGCGCGAGACACCTTGCAGCAGTTCCGCATCGCCAAGCACATCGGGATCGAAGTCTTCCTGTGTTATCATGCTGCGGAACTCAGCGAACACTTTCTCGGCTTCTTCCAACGATAGACCTTTTACGCTCTCCGTCATCATCGACGCAGACGCCTTAGATATAGCGCAGCCAATCGCCTGAAAGCCAATATCCGTAATCTTGTTGTCTTCGACAGAAAGATAAATAGTTATTTGGTCGCCGCACAACGGATTGAACCCTTCGACCTGCCGGTTCGTACATTCCGGCTTGCCGTAGTTGCGCGGACGGCGGTTGTGGTCCATCACTACTTCTTGATATAGGT
>VXRI01000261.1 GCA_009838595.1 Chloroflexota bacterium
TAGTGAAGTCTCTAATACGGAAAGAAAATCACCGTAGTTCTTAGCAACACGGGCTTTTAGCTCGGTTAGCTGAAAAGTCAAATCTGAACTTGCATAGCCAACGTCCATGAGATCGAAGAAGCCTTCCAAACTGCTTCGGACCAAGGACTCCCCGAATAAGTCGTCGTTCTGATTTGTTTCAAGGCGTATCCCAAAGGATCCCGTGTATGTACTTACAGGATCCAGTCGAGTTTGTTCAAGGATGGAATCAGGTATGCTACCTCTTATGGTTGGATTGCCTGACTTAGCTTGTCCAATCGCATCGATGAGCCGTTGCACATGACCAATGACTTGACCAACGATCTTTGCGCTAACCCTGCCTGTTTGATCGCGAGGATCTCCTTGTATTCTAATACTCAGCATATGAGCTCGTTCTCTGCTAGGAAGGTCGCTAATCTCCTCTGGCATAGAAATGCTGAGCCGCACGCCTGGACTGGGAAGCACATCTGAAGGCAAGGCGTCTGCAACAGTCATCACTGTCTGGACAATGGAATCACTGTTCAAATCTGTATCAACTACAAGTACATGACCATCTTCCGGGTTCTGTAGAGCCTCTAAGTCAGGCATTTCTCCAGACAGAATTGTCCGAAGACGCGACTCACTGACAGGCAAATAAATCCATCTGTCGGTTGACCCGTCTGAGTCGCACCACCAAGCAAGAAATAGTTGGCCTGTCATACTCTTCTGCAACAGTAGGCGCGGGCCGTCGTAATACTGAAGCACTCTATCGAAAGAGAAGGTGGTCCAGGGAGGCTTTGGAAGCCTTACTCCTTGTATTTTGGGTAACATAGCTCAACACCACAGACCGTCACATAGCATCCACGTCTTGAACAGACCGAACAAGACTGACCGGGTCATGCCCTTCCACTTTCCACCATGTGGTATGAGACGGCCACCCTCCGTCTGTAGGGTCAGTCTTTCCCGATGTTGGCACTAATTCTAGATGTGCGACTTTATTCCCCAGTTTCCTATATCGTTGGGCGCAATCAATCGCATCATCTATATCAGCATAAACAGAGAGTCCCATGGTTTCGCATTTGGTTCTAGCCCCTTTCTTGATAGCACTTTCGGCGCGTCGTGGATTATCATGATACACGGAAATAAAGTCGCTTGACTCTGGTGGATCAACTTTGACGATTCTGTAAAAGGCTCCGTTTGCAGGTGATGCCTGCGAAGGAGGACAACTTTCAGGAAAATCTGAGGGCCATTTCAAAGAAATCACTAATCTCACCAATTCATTGTGATATGACGATGGCGTGGAGTGTATCATGAACACTTGTATCTGAGCGAGTGTGATCACTTAGGCGGTTACGACAAGCAGTTTATAGAGTCGTAGAAGCAGTAAATTCGCCTTGCACTTCTTCACTCAACCTATTAGGATAACGCCAAGCAACTAGCATGTATGTTTGGGAGGGCGAATCACAGTGATTTCCAATACAGCCACAGACAGCGCAGAAGCCGCAGCGTTGCGCGAGCAGGCTCGAATGTACTTGACGCCGCAAGATGTGGTTGCGGCAAATTCGCGCCACCGGCTCATCAGCGGCGACGCTCTGATTCGAGAGACTATCGCTCCGGAGAGCGTCGACCTCACTATAACTTCACCTCCCTACAATGTAAGTAAAGCGTACACAGGCGACGCTTCCGATGATGCCGTCGATTATGCTGAATACTTGGATTTCACAAGGCGTTGGCTTGAAAACTGCTACTGTTGGACAAAGCCGACTGGCCGGCTATGCGTCAATGTGTCGCTCGACAAGAACAAAAATGGCAAGCAGCCGCTTTCGTCAGATGTAACGCAACTTGCGATGGATGCTGACTGGAAGTATCACACGACAATCGTCTGGAATGAAGGCAACATCAGCCGTCGCACGGCTTGGGGTAGTTGGATGTCCGCTAGTGCGCCGCATGTGATAGCGCCTGTGGAGACCATCATTGTCCTGTATAAGGATGAATGGAAGCGTCAGCGTCAAGGTAAGAACGACATAACGCGGGATGAATTTATGGAGTGGGTGTTAGGCATCTGGTCGTTCAACGGGGAGAACGGCAAGCGGATTGGGCATGAAGCACCATTCCCGCGTGAGCTACCGAAGCGTTGCATCAAATTATTTTCATTCGTTGGAGATACGGTGTTCGACCCGTTTGTGGGCAGCGGCACGACGATGATAGAAGCGGTGGCAAACGACAGGAAGGCAATAGGGGTCGAGAAAGAGTACAAATACTGCGAACTAACGCTGAAAAGGCTGAGAGACGAATGCGGACTGAAATTGAAGCCATCCTCACCGGAAAAACAGGCGACATCTATAAATCCGTGCTGGACAGCATAGATGACTACGCATCGCCGCATGAATTCGTCCGAGAAGCGTATGGGCAGTATTTGAACAACTACAACAGCAATCCTTCAGTTAACGGCAGAATGTTTGAGTTCATAATATGCGAAACTCTTATGCGCGAAGGCATCGTGCCATTCTACTATCAGGCAAAATTCACACTGGTCCCGAACGCTGACTTTGATTTGGTATGCTACCATCCTAGGCGTCCGGTTGTCTTGTCTGCAAAGGTTTCTCTGCGTGAACGCTATAAGCAAGCGGACTTGGAAGGTTTCGCGTTAAGCCAAGTTTATCGCAATGCGCGGTCGTATCTACTCACACTGAGCGATGAACAGGTAGGAGTTCGGGAGAAGATACACTCCGGCGATGTTGCAGGCTTGACCAATTGTATAAGGGCAGACTCGCCTGATTATGACGCGCTATTGGATGAACTGAAAACTGAGACGTTTTCGTTTGCGGAACAGATTACCCCGATTGAGGGCAGGCTGGTTACGCAGTTGTAGAATAACGGCGGTTCTACCTAATTATCCCCGCCCCCTCACACCACAAACAGCGGCGCATCCCGCGTAATCACGCGCGTCTCCGCCGCCACCGCTTCGCGCAGGAACTTGGGCACGGCGAACATGCCCAAGTGCGCTATGCCGTCGTAGCTGCGCAGCGCGCCGCTTCCCCCTGTGATGCGCTCGGCTATGCGGCGGTCTATCTCGCCGGCGGTGAGGGTCAGCGCCGTGTCGTCGGGCGCGCTTACTATGAATCCCCAAGTCGTGCCGAATGATGGGATGAACGCTTCACATAGGTGCGCGGCTGGGAATACGGACGCGGCGGTGCTCGCCACGGCGGAGAAGCACTGCTCGTAGAATGTCGCGCCCGTCGGTCCGGATTGCGCCACCATTATGCCGCCCGGGTTTAGCCGCAAGCGCAGCGATCGATAGAATTCCTGCGTGAATAGCAGGTACGCGGGTCCCGCCTCTAGCGGGTCGGGCACATCGATGATTGCGATGTCGA
The DNA here is from genome assembly GCA_009838595.1 of Chloroflexota bacterium. Taxonomy (GTDB): domain Bacteria; phylum Chloroflexota; class Dehalococcoidia; order Lucifugimonadales; family JADFKI01; genus Bin90. The sequence goes on from VXRI01000261.1 coordinate 3,372, forward strand.
AGCGCTCGTCGGTGGTCTCGATGTATCGCAGCGCGTCCTGGTGCAGCAGCGTCAGGCGCGGGTCGTCGAACGCGCCTTGGTGGTGATTCGGCAGGTGCTTGCGGCACATGCTCACGACCAGTTCGTCCAGGTCAACCATTACCACGCGCTCGACGGACTTGTGCCGCAGCGCCTCTCTCGCCGTCGCGCCTTCGCCGCCGCCCGCGATGAACACCGACCGCGGTTCTGGATGCGCCAGCATCGCGGGCTGCACGAGCGCCTCGTGATACACGAATTCGTCTAGTTCCGTGGACTGCGTCTTGTCGTCCAGCACCAGCGTCCTGCCGAAGCACTCGGCGTCGTGGATGAGCACATGCTGATACGGCGAGTCGCCTTCGAACAGCACCTCGCGTATGCGCTCGAGCTGCATCAAGCCTTCGGTGATAAGTTCGTAGTGCCAGTTGCCCTCAGGTGGAGTTCTCATAGGATCATTACTTGCTCGGATATACAGGGCGGATGCGGATTATAAGTTCCTTCTCCGTCAAGGGGACGGTTAGGGTGGGGCGAGATAGTCTGAAAATGCCAATAAGGGAGCGTCCTACGAAGTCGTCCCTTTATCGGCGCAAATCTCAGACAATATCGCCGGTCGGCACGATGCCGCCGGATGTCAATCACCAAACGCCGCGGATAAGGGCGCGCTGACGCCGCCGCGCTGTACTTCGGTGATGTCGCATTGGCGGGATTGCAGGCTTTCGGCGATGAAGTTTGCCGCCCTGCGTGGCTTGAAATCCTCGCCACAGGTGAAGATGTCCACGGCTGCGTAGGCGTGTTCGGGCCAGGTGTGGATGCTGATGTGCGACTCGGCGATGCAGACAATGCCGGTTACGCCGATGGGAGAGAACTTGTGGAACACCTCGCCGACGATGGTCGCGCCCGCCTCCTCCGCGGCGCGAAGCAACGCTCGCCGGAGCAGCGGCATATCGTCGAGCAGCGACGGGTTGCAGCCGTTCAATTCCACCAAAAGGTGCGTGCCTAGCGCCCCGTACCTCTCATTCAATCACCTGCCCTCCCTAAACAAAGTTCATTAATTATGAACGTTTATCGTCCAACTTTCAATTGTAGATGTAATTATAGATGTGCAGGGAGATAAGCAGTTTCAGCAATATAAGCCCTAACCGCCTATGGTAGAATCAAGCGCAGCAAGGAGGCGCTTATGACCACGCCAGCCACGACCTCTATAGTTTATCCAGATTCGGATGGTATGCCATTGCCTGATGGAGAGTATCAATCGCCACTGTTTTCTGCGGCAGTCAGCACCCTAAGACTTTTCTTTCGCGATGTTCCCGGCAGCAGAGTTAACGGCGATACCTTCATATATTATGTTGAAGGCAACCCGCGCATTTTCTTTTCACCGGACTGCTATGTGGCGACTAATCTTTCAGAGGAATCGATAGAATCTATAGTGCGCAGGAACGTCTATCTGACATGGGAAGTGGGAAAAGCGCCTGACTTCATTCTCGAGATAGGCTCGCCAAGCACAGCGCAAAATGACTTGGGCAGCAAGAGAGACCTATACGCCGAATTGGGTATTCGGGAGTACTGGAAATACGATGGTACCGGCGGCGATTTCTACGGCGAACCGCTTGTGGGTGAACGGCTTGTGGACGGAGAATATCAGCGTTTGGAGATGCGTGTCGAGGCTGGCGGAAGTGTATGGTCACACAGCGATGCGTTGAATCTCGACCTATGGTGGATAGATGGCGAGTTGCGGTTCTGGAATCCGGTTACCGAGCAGTGGTTGCTGAACCATGAACAAGAGCATCTGCGCGCTGAAGAAGAACGAATAGGGCGTATGGCGGCAGAATCTCGCGCTGATCAAGAACAAGCGCGCGCGGACGAAGAGCAAGCCCGCGCTGAACGAGCCGAATCGCGTCTAGCGGAGATGGAAGCCGAACTTCAGAGGCTGCGCGGCGAGTAAACGCTGCCTGTTCTTTACACGCAAATCCGCCGCGCTTTGTTGCGCTATTCTCCTGCCCGTGCGTAGGCAATTAGCGCCTTTGCAAAGCCCTGCGGCGCTGGACAAGTTCCACACGCCACTTGTTTTAGATTTCCAAGTACTACGCCAATCGGCAGTGTAGATTGGCTTCCCATTCTTTCGTATTCCTCTTTCCTTTCGGGACATGCGCCGCACCACCTAGCCGCGTTTATCCAAGCCGCTCTCGAACAGGCCACGCGCCGACCATGCCCGCGGAACAGCTCCGTTTGCGGAGATTGCTCGTATTGCCGAAATTGCCGCAAGTCCATCCGCTAATTGCCCCACTAATAGCCTACCAATCGTCTGACAACAGCGGGCGTCTGCTAGAATAACGACATCGGTGCATCGGTGCATCGTGGCATTGGCAAATAGACAGGCACACTACGGACAAATATACAACACAGATCGGCGACATTTGCGCCGGTCAGGTTTTTTGTAGGACGTTAGGCGTCAGAGAGAGTTGAGGGAGCGCCATGAAGTGGAGTTCGGCAATATCGGAAGAATCTACCCTTACCGCCGCGTTCGAGGATTGCGCGCTCAGGCTGGAGGATGGGCTAGGCGAGCTGGATGCGCATCTGGTCGCCGCGTTCGTTTCGCCGCACTACGCTCACGAATATCAGACGCTAACGGCGCTCGCGGCTGCTCGGTTCGGCGATGCACTGCTGGTCGGATGCAGCGGCGGCGGCGTCATTGGTGCGGCGACCGAGGTGGAAAATCGCCCAGCACTCGCGCTAACGGCGGCGCATTTGCCTAATGTGCAACTGACGCCGTTCCATATCCAATACGGTGCGCTGCCAGACGGAGACGCACCGCCGGACGAATGGGGCAGTTTGGTCAAAACGCCCATCGGCGCGGATGTGGACTTCCTCATCCTCGCGGACCCGTTCAGCATGCAGGGCGAGCAGCTGCTGATGGGGCTGGACTACGCATTCCCGCGCAGCGCGAAGATTGGCGGGCTGGCAAGCGGCGCGCACCAAGAAGGCGGCAACGCGCTATATCTCGACGACGAAACCTACACCGGCGGCGTTGTGGGTGTGGCGTTTGAGGGCGATGTGCAAATCGACACGGTTGTCGCGCAGGGATGCCGTCCCATCGGCGAACTGCTGCACATCACTTCGAGCCGGCGCAATATCCTCCTTGAAGTTGACGGGCGCACGCCGTTCGAGGTGCTGAAAGAGATATTCATAACACTGGATGAACGCGACCGCGAACTGGCGCAGCACTCCCTGTTCCTAGGCGTCGTCATGGACGAACTGAACGACGACCCGCAATTGGGCGACTTCCTGATTCGCAACATCGTGGGCGTGGACGCGCAGCGCGGCGCGCTCGCAGTGGGAGAGATGCTGAAGGAGGGGCAGACCGTGCAGTTCCACCTACGCGACGCCGAAACATCGTCGCAGGACTTGAGCGCGATGCTGGAGCAATATGTCTCCGAGTTGCCACAATCTGGGCGCGCCGAGGCAGGCGCGCTGCTGTTTCAGTGCCTTGGTCGCGGGTCGTACCTGTACGGCAGACCGGACCACGACACGAATATGTTCACGGACATGGTGGGTGCCGTGCCGCTGACCGGCTTCTTCTGCAACGGCGAAATAGGACAAGTGGGCGACGCAACATTCCTGCATGGCTATACCAGCTCATTCGGCATATTCCGCCCGAAACACAGAGCGATGGATGTCTAGCAAATGGTAAGGACGACAAAGGACTACGAAACCGAGTTCCATCAAGATACCGACGGAACCGGGCAAGCACGGCGAGCCTATGATAAGGGGAAAGGGGCACAAGGTTTGCCTGTGTGCGTCTGATGCCATATCCCGAAGCATGACGCCCGAGGAGATTTTGGATAATGGGTGGAAGGGCTGCCGCACCTTGGATGATATAAACGCCGTCCTTGACTTTGGCGAGCAGCATCCTTGGCTGATAGATTGGGACAGATACAAGCCTAAGCCTGAAGAGGTCTGGCACCGTGATAGAAAATTCTCTACTTCTACGAGAACATGCCCAGGTAATGGGTGATATTCTACGCAGGATTGGCACAGTGCACACGGTCTATGAAGTGGGGACTTCCACGGGCTGTATTGGCTTTGGATGTCTCTCTACAGATGGGACGTACTTCTTGAAGAACATAGCGGTATTCTGACAATTCATCAGACGCGGCGTTCTGCGCCATTTTCGGATTGGGCTGTGGCTATTCATGAATTTCTCTGTCCGCGCAACGTGCTTGCAGGCGACATGTACATGTGGCGGTCAGCACAAAACTGATGTGAACTAGCGCAGCCCCAGCAGCCGCGCCGCGTTCCCGCCCTGCACAGCTTCGCGCTCTTCCGCCGTCAAACCGGATGCCGTTATCTCCGCTAGCAGTCGGCGTGGGCGGAGGAGCGAGTAGTCGCTGCCGAATAGTGCCTTATCCACGCCGACTAGCGACGATACCGTCGAGTATATCTGTGGCGTGTACAGAAATGGCGATGCCGCGCTGTCGAAATAGACATTGCGCAGCGCTGCTCCAACTTCCGGCATCAGCGCGTAGAATGGCAGCCCGCCGCCCCAGTGCGCACAGACTATCGTGGCATCCGGGAAGTTGCCGATGAACCGCATCAGGATGTCCGGCGTAACGCTGCCCTTGCCTGCGTAAATGTGCCCCACAGGTTCAGACGAATGCGTGGTCAGAATTATGCCACGCTCTTCGATGACCGACATTAGGCTTGCCATCGTGTCCAAGTCACCGAGGTCGAATGCCTGCGTGTCAGGGTGCAGCTCGCCGATGCCGCGCAGTCCGGCGTCCGCGCATCGTTCGGCTTCACGCGCCGCTAAGTCGCAGCCGTTCTCAGCCGGACCCCACGCCGGATTGACGCTCGCGAAACCTACGATTCGACCTTGGTATCGTTGTGACGCGTCGATGATGTAGTCGTTCGCCTCGCGCGCAATGTCATAGTCTGTCCAGCCGATGCCCATCGCCACCGCGACATCTACACCGTCCTCGTCCATCGCGGCAATCAGGTTTTCGGCGGTCGCCATGCGCGCTTTCGGATTAGCGTACAACGCGGCGAATGTACGGTCGCGCCGTATGTATCGCTCGCGGTTCTTGCGCATGGACGGCGGGAAGATGTGCGTATGGAAGTCGATAATCACTTGGAGAGGGAGGTGTTATGCTTTGTCCTGAGGATTTCACTAATCTTTATTGGCTGGCTATAATTGCCTCGGCGGCGCTTATGACGGCGGCGCTAAGTACGACGGCAGCACCTATATTCGTAAGGATAAGGTTGTCGATGCGTCCATCCACTTTGTCGATGTTCGCCTTCGGTGCAGCGCGCTCCTTCGGGGCGACGTCAAGGCGTCTATTGATATTAGAGAACTCCAAATCCGAGTTTATACCGCAAAATCGGAAGGTGGCGTAATACTTACAATGCCCCTTCCTAACCTTCTCAAAGGGATTCTAAAGGTTGCTATTGTATCCGGCGGAAGTGCGGGTACACAAAGGCGAAGGCGAGCGTCAACCCTGCCATGACAAGCCCGCTGATGCTGAGCGCCTGCCCCGTGCCGACGATCTCCGCGAACTCGCCGAACGGTATCGCGCCTATGGGCATCAGCCCGAATGTCATCATAAACAGGCTCATAACGCGGCCACGCATTTCAGGGGCGGCGTATGTCTGCGACAGAGTCATGTTTAGCGACATGTACAACGAGTTGAGCAGACCATAAACGACAAGGAAGAATATCGCGGACACGAATTCGACGGACAGAGCAACGCCCACGACGGAGAATCCCCAGATGACGCTGATGACTATCAGGACCATGCCGCGTCTGCTCAGCTTTCGTAGCGACGCAAGTCCCAGCGTGCCTGCGAGCGCGCCTATGCCCATCACCGCCATCAGGTAGCCGAGGTCGAACGATGTTACGTTGAGTTGCTCGCGCGCCCACGCGGGCATCAGCACGAACAGCGTAAAGCCGAACATCGCGGGCATGAACGCCATGATTATCAGCCCGCGCAGCGTCTGGTCGCCAAGCGAATAATGCAAACCCTCCTTAATGTCCGCGATGACGCTCTTGCGAGGCGAGTTGTTGTACACACCCGAAGCCGAGAGCCGCACGACCGATAGCGCGGAGAATACATACACTATCGACACTAGATAGAACACCAGCGCGGTGCTGAAGAAGGCTATCAGTATGCCGGCGAGCGCGGGTCCAAATGTGCGCGTCAAGTTCATCGACGAATTGTTGAGCGCGACAGCGTTCATCACGCGCTCGCGCGGCACAATCTCGGAGATGATGGCCTGACGGCTCGGCATGTTCAGCGCGAACATAGAGCCGTTCAGCACACCGAGCGCCATTAGCGCCCCCAGCCATATCGTGTCCGTGGCGTCCATCATGCCCACGGTGAAGGTCAGCGCCGCATTGCCGAGCTGGCTGCCTATGATGAGGTACTTCTTTGGCACCCTGTCCGATAATGCGCCGCCAAGCAGCGAGACTATCGCCATAGGCGCGGCGAACGACACCATCGCCCAGGTTAGCGCGGAGGGTGAATCGTTTTCCAGTCGCAACACGAGCCATCCGCGCGTAATCATTTGCATGTTCATCGCGGTGAACGACGCAAACGACCCAAGCCAAATCCAGCGAAAGTCGGGGATCGCTAGTATCTCGGCGATGGGAGATTGCCTGATTCGCTTAGCGAAGGGCTGCCGTTCGGTGGTACCGTCGGCGGCGGACGCCGGCGCCCTCATCGTGCTCTGTGCCAAAAATGCCTACCTTAGCAGGGCGGCAGCCGTGTCCGTTGTCCGATGCGACTGCTGCCACATATTATCTGCTTTGACGATAGCATCGCACCCCGATGCCGTCAATCGTTTCAGCGCCTACATGTTTCATCGATGAAATTAAGAGGGTGTCTGAGAAGTGTTGAAATAGCAGCATGAATAAGCGTAAACCA
>VXRI01000194.1 GCA_009838595.1 Chloroflexota bacterium
GGCTAGAGCCATTCACTAGCTATGGCAACGCCGGACTGGCAAACGCTGTGGATAACGGCACTGCGCTAATCGTGCAACCTGGCGAAACGGTCGAAGTGTCGCAGCGAGCAGTTGCCTACAGCGGCGCATCGAGGGTTAGTTCCATATCCGAAAACGGTGATGTGAAAATCGTGCCTCGCTCGAAATAAGAGCAACCTATTGGAATTATGGCAAAACATGGACAAAATAAATGTTTTGTCCGCAAAATTGTCAAGGTGAAATTTGGTATTCATAGTCAAATTGACTTGACAGTTCCGTCTCAATCAGTATTATTGCTTGCATATCCTTTTAGTGTTGGGTAATCTGCAAAGCAATCGCGTAGATGAGACTTCACGAAAAAAGCAGAAATTCTAGAAGGCAATGAGCCTGAAGGAGGGATAATGGCTAGATTATCTTTTATGGTAAGCAAGTGGAGGCAATTAGGCATCTTGACTGTTGCGATGATCGCACTGTTTGCGCTCATCGCGTGCGGCGGCGCTGAACAGCCTGCGGCGTCAGAACCAGCTGCGCCAGCTGCGACAGCAGCGCCGGCAGCGCCCGCACCGGCAGCGCCAGCAGCAACTACTGCGCCGGCAGCGCCAGCGCCGACCGCAGCGCCCGCTCCCGCCCCGACAATCGCACCCGCGCCCTCAATGGCTGGCGAGGTGACAATTACTATGGCGATTCCGGAAGTTTCCGAGCAGTTCGGCGACTTTGAGGTGCAGACCTACGGCGGCAGCCCCGGCGAAATTCAGATGGGCTTCTTCGACCAGCTCCTCGTGCATGACGGCGAAGACCCGCTCTCGCCATTCGTTGCGGAGTCGTGGAGCATCAACGATGCAGGTAACGAGCTTACGCTCGAAATTCGCGAAGGCATCATGTTCCAGACACCCGACGCCTTTGCAGGCGAGGACTTTGGCGATCTTACCGCTGAGGATGTCGCATGGAATATGAACCGCCAGAACGCGGTTGTGAATCCCAGTCTCGGCGCGGCAATCGGCGCGCAGCTCGGCGCGACATTCGGCGAAGCCGTCGCAGTCGACGACTACACCGTCAAAGCGCCGATGGTGACCGACATCTTCTGGGGCATACCCATCAGCGAGTTCGACATCAACGACACCACCGTTCGGCTGGACAGCAAGGACGCCTATGAGCGCATGGGCGCGGCTGCCGTGCAATTCGTTCCCGTTGGCTCCGGTCCCTTCACCATCGGCGAATGGAAGCCCAATGACCGCGGTGAGGTACATGCAGTCGCGGAACACTGGATAGAGACCGCCCACATCGGCAAGTTTGTGGTCAGGCAGATGCCTGAAATCACATCCCGCATGGCGGCGATGGAAACCGGCGAAATCGACCTCGCCGCCATCGACTTCGCTAGGCTGACCGAACTGGAGGAAAAGGGACTGAAGTTCATTCCTACAATGTCCGACAAGGACACGATGACCCTCAGCGTCATTTGGCCCGGCAACCTTTGGACGGACAAGAACGCCAAGACTGAAGAGGCGCTTGAGCCTTGGCTGTCCCCCGTTTATGAAACCGACTTGCCGCACCTCGGCAATCCGTGGTGCGACCTTGGCAAGGATTGTCAGTACGAAGACACCAACAACCCCGATGGCATGAGCGACATGGAACAGGCGCGTCTGGTTCGCTGGGCGCTGTCTATGGCTATTGACCGCCAGGGCATCGTGGATGTGCTTCAAGCTGGACTTGGCACTCCCATCTATCTCGAGCTGATGGGGCCGAAGTTCCCCGGCTGGCAGCCTGAGCGCACGGTCACGCAGTCGATGATAAATTCCGCGCACGAAAAATACGGCAGCGACCTGCTGGGCAGCGGCACGGACTGGCCCGAGTACGATGTACCTGCAGCCGAGGCCGACTATGAATGGCCCTGGACTATCCCGTTCGACTATGACGAGGCGGAACGCCTTCTCGACCTCGCCGGCTACCCCCGACAGGCGGATGGCACACGCTTCGAGATTAGCCTGAATAAGTACCGCTGCGAGACTGGCGATGTCTGCCTCGAGCAGGCAGACGCCGTGGCAGCAGGCTGGGAAGACATCGGTGTTAGAACCGTCCTTCTGACGGAAGAATACGGCGCAGTCGTAGTGCCGCGCATGCGCGACCGCACGCAGCCTTGGCCCGTAGTGAAGAACTGCAGCGTGGAGACCGCGAACTACCCGTTCGACTGGCCCCCGCCGCCTTCGGACAGCTCCTTCAGCCGTCCGGCTTGGGGCTGCTCATTCGAGAGCCGCTTCCTTGACTACATGTATGTCGGTATCAACGGCGAGCGCGACAAGCAGGCGCGTGAAGATCTTCACCAGGACATGGTTGACTACTACTACTACTGGCAGCTCTACAGCGGCATGGTTCAGCCGCCGCGCGGCGTAGCCGGCAACCCCGAAACCGTAGAATCGTGGGGTTCACGCTCCACTGCTGCCGGCTTCTGGGGCAGGCCTCAGCATATCGTTCCCGCACAGTAGAATTCCTCTTGAAATGATAGGGGAGAGGGCGCAATATCCCTCTCCCTATCACACATCTGAATTCTACTGCTGTAACCTGCAAGGCTAATACTCACAGAATCCCGCATCCAAAATTTCAATCTCGTTACCCTGCTCTTGTGCCCCTGTCATTCCGAATGAAGCGAGGAATCTAAAGCCACCGCACACCACGCGCCTTCAACTTTAGATGTCTCCCTTCGCGCGAAATGAATAACGCGCCCGCGGCAGAATTAATGCCACTCTTGGGCGAGACTCGACAATTAGGACTAATTTCGGCCACGAGGTTCAAGTCTCTTATGGTAAAGTTCTTAGCAAGAAGGTTGCTCTCGATTTTCATCTCGCTTGTCGGGGCGACTATCTTCATCTTTATCCTCACACGGCTTGGCCCCGACCCTCTGACGCTGTACATTGGCGACGCCCAGGTTGAACTTTCCGAGGAGCAAATCCAGCTAATCAAAGAGCAGCTCGGGCTGGACAAGAACCTGCCCATGCAATACTTGACATGGGTTTGGAATCTAATTCAGTTCGACATGGGGCAGTCGATTGGCACTCTGCGCCCCGTCAGTGAGATAATCCGCATCCATATCGCCGTAACCTTGATACTCGCCGCCGGTGCGTGGCTATTCGCCATTACGGTGGGCATAAGCATCGGCATATTAGCTGCGGTAAAACGCGCCACATTCTGGGACTATGTAGGGCGGACTTTCGCCCTTATGGGGCAGGCGACGCCGCAGTTCTGGTCAGGCGTCCTCGCCATATTCTTCTTCGCCGTCTTATTAAGAGAATGGACCGGCTTCGATTTCTTCCCTACTGGCGGGATCGGCGAGTACGACGGCTTCCCCTTGCACTGGGGCAACGCCAAGTATTACATATTGCCGTGCATTGTACTTGGCTGGCCCGCGTCCGCCAGCATTATGCGCCTTACCCGCTCATCTATGCTGGAAATACTCGACTCCGAGTTCATCAAGCTTGCGCGTGCCAAAGGCGTCAACCCGGTAACGGTCATCTGGAAGCACGGTTTGCGCAACGCAGTCATCCCGCCGCTGACTTCCGCATTGGTGCTGCTTGCCGACTATCTAAACGGGGCACTTGTCGTGGAGATTATCTTCTCCCTTCCCGGCATAGGAACCGTAGCGCTTAACCAAGCAGTGTATGACAACGACTGGCCCCTTCTGGCCGGCACTGTATTTGTCTTCCTTGGCATCTATGTTACTTTCGCATTTCTCGCTGATATACTCTACGCGCTGATAGACCCCCGAATACGGTACGAGTAGATATGCAATCCAATCCTACGTTGACCGATCTGGAACGCGACCTGCTAGGAATGCGGGAATATCCCCCTGTCTTGCAGCAGTTTCACTCCGCATGGCGCTTTATCAGGCGTTGGCCCGTAATTCCGATGTTCATCCTATCCGTTCTTGTCTTTTGCGGCATATTCGCCCCAGCGCTCGCAACGCATGGTGAGGCAGCAGGTGGCATACGCGACAGGCATTATCCGCCAGTTTGGATGCAGGACGACAGGTACGACAGGCTCAGAGAAGGTGGCGAAACTCCTTTCAGTTGTTTGTGGGGAGCCGTTCTGGGAGACCCTGAAAATACAAGACGGGTTGATGTGTGCAATTTCCATCTTTTTGGAACTGACCACTCCGGTAGAGATGTGTATTCACGGATGTTGCACGGCGCGCGCATTTCGCTGTGGGTGGCGGCAATAGCGTTGCTCTTCGGCTTCGTGGTCGGCACTACGATGGGGGTTGTGGGCGGCTACGCCGGCGGCTGGATTGACGAAATCATAACTCGCGCGGTGGACATTTGGCAGGCGTTGCCATTCCTGATGGTCGCGCTAGTGTGCGTGCTAATCTTCGGTCAAAGTACCGTGTTGCTGCTCGCGCTTATGGCCGCTCTCTCATGGGTGCCGTTCGTGAGGGTGATTCGCGGTCAAACGCTTACAATCAAAAATGAGTCATATGTAGAACTCGCGCGCGTTGCGGGTTGCTCGACTGCGCGAATCCTGATTCGGCATATCGTTCCGGGCGTTATCAACACCGCGGTAGTCATTGCAACTCTGATTGTCGGCTCACTAATTCTTGCCGAAGCCGCACTCAGTTTCTTGGGGGCAGGCGTGCCCGCTCCCGACGCTACCTGGGGTAGCATGGTCTCCGAGGGTAGAAGCTACATCAGCACCGCCTGGTGGCCCACCATATTGCCCGGGCTCGCAATCTTTATGGTTGTGCTGTCGCTGAACTTCACTGGCGACTGGCTGCGCGACCGCCTCGACCCCAGATTGCAACAGATAGGCTAGTTCGGCTCGCTTGCTGAATCTCGAATCCGCAGTCTGGATTATCGCGCGGCTCTGCTTAGGCACATTTCTGTCCGTCGCGTTGCCTGTAATCGCCTGGATACTGTCTCGATTGTTTCTGCAGTACGCTGCGCCGGACGCAACGACAATCTATATTATGCAGTCGCTGATAATCGGCGTTCCGGCAGGCGTTGGCGCAGTTATCGCTTGGTGGAATGCTGACGCGCCTACTGCATTGAAATGGACAATCGCCGTAACTGTTCCGCCAGGAACGGCACTCTGCGCATGGCTCACATTGGAACTGCGCGGCGTCTATACATACTACGGTCTGCTCGGTGGCTCGTACCGCGTTCCGGTCATAGACATTGGCGATCTCCTCGGTACGATAATTGTAGCAAGCATAATCACGGCGAATATCTTCGCCGCCACCCCGTACATTTACCGCCTCTTTCGCCATCACGAGAACTGACAACCGACATGCCTGTTCAGCAATGTCGGTTTTTCGTTTAAGTTCCCATTGGGCCTGGACGTCCTGGTATCTCCGTCCAATTTTCACCTGCACCGTCTTGTGGCTCATAGCCCAGCACTCGCCGCGTGGTGTCGATATCCCAGATGCTAAGTGCATTGTCGGATTCACCGTTAACGACAGCGAATCCGACTGATTGCGGTGCGTCAATGCTCTTCTGTATAAGTTGTGCCGCATCTTGGTGGCTCAGCCAAAGCGACAATGCGGAGGGCGCGAAAGTCGGGTCGTCAGGCGTCATCACCCAGCCAATCCGCAGACAGATGATCGAAATGCCGTATTCGTCGTGGAAGTAGCTGCCTAGGGACTCCCCAAACGCCTTGCTCACGCCATAGTAGCTATCCGGGCGCAGCAAGTCGGGTGTCAGCGGGTCGAACGGACGGCGGATTTCGCCCAGCCTGCCGTCGTAAATCGCCTTGTATGGGTCTTGGAGCATCGGGTAATTGCCGACGGCATGGTTGCTGCTGGCGAACACGACGCGCTTCACGCCGGACAGTCGCGCCGCCTCGTACACATTGCGCGTCCCAATGATGTTGCTGCTCAGTACTGATTCCCATGATGCACGCGGACTTGGGTCTGCTCCAAGATGCACCACCGCGTCAATATCCTCGAACGCCGATAGTATGTCGTTTAGGTTCGCTATGTCCGCAACCGTCGACGGAACGGATTCCACATTGACTTGATCTATGCCGCTCAGTTCGTAGCGCTCTCCAAGTTCGCGCCGAATGATACCGCCAATTTGCCCCGCCATTCCCGTAACGAGTACTCGCTTTTTGTCAGCCATAATTCTGTCCAGACCTAATCCTGTATAATCTGATTGCACGCATGTGATTGAACGCGTGCGATGTTGAAATCATGAAAAATGAAACTTGAAGAGGAAGGCAAATGATAGGCGTTCTCACACATCACTGGGCGATGGATAACGTGATTGATGAAGCGCGAGAGCTTCTTGACCGCAACGGCGCGGCGCAAAGCCGAGCACCCGGTTTCGTCAGCCGCGAGACATTCTACTCGCTCAACGATCCTACGAAAATCACCACGATGGTGAAGTGGGACAGCGACGACATATACGAAGCGTGGCGCGCCAGTCCTGAGCGTGCTGCCGTAATGACCGGCGCAGACGCGCTATGGTCCAAGCACCCTGAATCCGAACGATTCCAAGTCGCTGAATGATTCTCATCTAGCAATCAAGCATCAAAGGATGGGATTGCCGGACTGCCGATGCGAGTCCCGCAGACAATCCCATCCCCTAGATCCTGTTCATTCTGTTCAATTACTATCCGCGAGCCAGCAAGATACGCAGCACTTCGGGCGCCGCCTGTATCGCGCGTTCGCGCAGCCGCTCTTCGTCGAGGCTGCCCAGCGGATGGGGCAGCACCACGAACGGGAAGTCAGGTATGCCGCCGATATTGGACATCGCTTTGCCGCTGGATATGAACGGCTCGGTGCAGATGACCGCTGTGGGGACACCACGCTTTTCGAGGGTAATTCCGTCGTGCATACTGCACGATGAGCAAGACCCTCAATCGCCCGACGAGGTAATCACCACGTCGCATTGCTCCACAAGCTCGTCGATGATGTGCTCCGGGCATGGGCGCGAAGCGTTCATCTTGTTCCGCGCCACAACCGACTTGAACTCATAGAGGTCTGCCAGCACTTCCTGTGTGAGCGCCAGTATTTCCTCGGAGTTAATCTTGCCATTCGCAAGCAATCCGATTACTTTGCCGTCAAGCGTGTCCGGCCGCTTCGCTACGACCGCGTCATCCGGTATCGCCTGGACGGTCGGGTCAAGAACTTGAACCCTTTCTGCAGTTACCAAAGTCCTTCCTCCTTAATTCGGCTGCGTATTTGCAGCGCCTTACTATCAGCGGCACTTTCAGCCAACATTTCACTAAGGTAATTCAATCTGACGGCACACCGAGCGCGAATTCGACCCGCCTCCCCACAGGGGAATCACTTGCGAGAATGCACCCGCGAAACCGCCGGCGACGAGTAGTGTAATGCTGTCCGGCGAGTCTGCCGTTGCCAGTGCTGCGTCCGCGTCCAAGCCGTCGGGTATTTCGCGTCCAGCGCGTTGCCACTCCGCAACCGTGCGCTGGGCTTTTTCGTGCAGGAAGCGCTTGACATCTCCTTTGCTCCAACCTGCAGCGCCTAAATAGCCAACATGCTCAGGGCAAAGAACGACGACGAGTTCGCCTTGACCGTATCCTGCTGCGAACATGGCGTCTTGGAAACTCACGAGTATCGTTTCGGGCGTGTTGCCAGTATGATTTGGCACTTGCGTCGCGGACAGGCCGGCAAACAGTGTTATCGCGCTCGTGCCTGCTGCCAATCCGCGTTCTTCGTGCAACGACTCCCAAGGGCTGACCTGTTCCGCCTCCGCGATACACCAAGTATATTTGCCCGGATGTCCCAGAGTCGCCTTGTCTAGCACGCCAGGCAGCGCACCGGTCACATTGATGATTACAAGGCGAATCGCGCGCCCGATGGTTGCGTTCGCGCGATTGCCGGGACCGAACACGCTGACGGACGAATTCATCGCGAGGTCGTCTGCGACTGGTCCGCTGACGACGGCGAGCACAGCGGCACCCATCGTGCTGACTGTTATCGCGTGCAGGTTGAATTGCGGCTCGCACAGCGCCTCGACCGCCGCCAACACGACCGGAAAATACTCCGGCAGACAGCCCGCCATCACGGTGTTAATCGCCACTTTCTCTACGGTAATAATCCGCCCTTTTGTCGGCTCAGCGCCCAAGATTTCCGACGGTGAGCGGCCAACATAGTCGAGCATTTCGCCGACTTTCTCCGGCGTGGGCGGTACGATCGGCAGCCCATCAGTCCAGCCTACGCGAAAGTAATGCTCTATGGCGTCGGACGCACTTTCAAACTCAAACAACTCCGATGTCAGTGATTGCGTACTCAAGAATGTTCTCCATTAGCAAACTGGTATTGTGCCGATTATATGCCTGTGTGCTCTCGCGGTCAATCGCAGCGCCGCCTGTGTTCTTATGCCTGCTTGTCACACTGCGAATCTGACCTATATCCAAATCGTCCTCTTTATCGGGAATTGGAACGAGAAAAACTGCCATTATCGCCAACCCCGTCAATGTGATAAAGTTACCAGCGACAACATAAAAACAACAGCAATGGTCAAATTCGCAATACAAGGAGGACGCGTAGAGATGCAATCCCAATCCACAATCACCCGCGTAGTTAAAGAAGAAGCGCGCGCGCCGTCTGCGATGGTCGCTACGAAAGACCGCGAAGCAACGCGCGCAGGACTGCGGATGCTCGAGCAGGGCGGCAATGCTGTCGATGCCGCAGTCGCATCCTGTTTCGCCATCGGCGTCATCGAACCCGCATCCTCCGGCATCGGTGGTGGCGGATACTTGGTCTATCAGGTCGGCGAGCAGGGCGGCGTTATAGGTTTTCCAATGAAGGGACCGCTCGCCGCTACTCCTGATATGTACGAACTCACCGGAGAGGCAGCGACCGGCTCATTCGGCTGGCCAGGAGTGGTCAACGACGAGAATATCGAAGGGTTCCGCGCCATCGCTACACCCGGCGCAGTTGCAGGACTTTGCGAAGCGCATCGTCGTTTCGGCAAGCTCCCCCTCAGTGAGGTGGTCGCTCCCGCCGTCAGTTTGGCGCGCGACGGGTTCATTCCTAACCTATTCGGGCTGAATCAGATAAGCACCATGGCAGGAATGCTGCTGCGCTACGACGAGCTGCGTCGCGTGCTGATGCCCGGCGGTAATGTGCCCATGGGTGATGTTGTGGACAGAACAGCGCTCAAGCAGCCGGAACTCGCCGATGTTATCGAAGCGATAGGCAAGGGCGGCCCCAACGCATTCTACAAGGGTGACATAGCGAAGGCGATCACTTCGGACATTCAGAACAACGGCGGCATATTGTCCGAAGAGGACATGGCAAATTACGAGCCTAAGATATGGGACGGCGGCTTGGAGTTCAAGTATCGTGGGCATACTGTCCGTGTTCCGCCATTCGCCTGCGCCGGCATCACGAGCGCGATGACGCTGAAACTGCTAGACGGCTTCGATCTGTCGTCGATGGAGCACAATTCAGCGGATATGCTGCATGCCTACATTTCCAGCGCTCGCCTAGCGTACGCGGATCGATTCCAATATCTCGCAGACCCCGCTTTCGCCGATGTGCCGTGGAACGGGCTAGTGTCTGACGAGTACACCGAGCTGCGCCGCTCTACGATTACGAATTCAATGAATGGCGCTGTCGAAGCGGGCAATCCGTGGGTTCAGGAAGGCAGGGAGCCGATCAGCGTGCTGCCCGCCAGCCGTCCCGCCGAGGACAAGGGCACGACGCATCTGTGCGCTACGGACGGCGAGGGCAACGCGGTGTCTATCACAAACACGATAATGTCCGGCTTTGGCTCCGGCATCATCCCGAAGGGCACAGGCGTGATTATGAATAACGGAATGATGTGGTTCGACCCGGTGCCGGGACGCATTAATTCAATCGCGCCGGGCAGGTTGCCGCTGAATAATATGACGCCGGCGCTGGTGATGAACAAGGACGGCGTGCGAATGGCGGTCGGCGCATCAGGCGGTCGGCGCATCACGAATTGCGTAACGCAGCAGATTGTCAAGGTGATAGATTACAACATGGGCCCACAAGCGGCGATAGACTCGCCGCGCGTGGACTGCAGCACTCCACACACCAGCATCGACCCACGCCTTGATGCCGCGGTAGTCGCTGAACTCGAGCGGCGTGGACACGACATCCACTCCATCCCAGAAAGCTTCATAGCGTCCGGCTTCCCGACATTTGCCAGCCCCGTAGCCATCGTGCGCGGCGAAGATGGCACCCGTGCCGGCGTGGACACATTCCAGGCAGCTTATGCGGAAGGGCTGTAGGTGTGGCGCAATTCTTGCGTAAGTGTATAG
>VXRI01000083.1:0-3740 GCA_009838595.1 Chloroflexota bacterium
GCCCGTAGATGCCGTGCGATTGCTTGTTGACCACGGCGCGCTCGCCGTTATGGCGCATCCGACATATTCGTCGTCCAAATCCGACCGAGGTGAAGTGGATTCGCTGGACGAAATACTAACCGATCTGAAAGAGGCGGGTCTCGTGGGCATGGAAGTGTATTATGGAGACTATACGCCGGAGCAGGTCGAATGGCTGCGTGGTCTCGCGGAAAAGTTCGACCTAATCCCGCTGGGCGGCAGCGACTACCACGCGCTCGGAAAACCGGGCGAGCCGGAACCCGGCACCGTCGGCCCGCCGATGTCCAGCGTAGAGGCGCTTTTCGAGATGCATGTGGCAACAGCGTCGCAGTGACGACAATCGACGGCGGGCTGATAGCCATCGGAGTGGTCGTTGCCGCATATCTTTGGGGTGGCATCCCGACGGCGTATCTCGCGGCTCGCATTGAGGCGGGCATCGACATACGCAAATACGGCTCGGGCAATGTTGGCGCATCGAATGCGCTTGTTCAGCTCGGCACGAAGGCTGGTGTCGCCATCGGGCTGTTCGACCTCATCGGCAAGGGCATTTTGCCCGTCTTGCTTATTCGTGCGTTTGACGCGAGCCTCACCGTGCAGGTCGCAGTGGCACTCGCGGCTGTTGCGGGGCACAACTGGTCGCCGTACCTCCGATTCACCGGCGGGCGCGGCGTTAGCGTAGCGGGCGGCGTCGTTCTAGCGTTTGCGCTGTGGCACGAAGCGGCAATATCCACTATCCTGATAGTAGCACTAGGACGCTTGGCGTTCAAAGACACGGGCTTGTTCACGCTGATTGCAATAGTCGCGTTGCCGGTGACCACGCTTTCGCTAGGCGCGCTGAGTATGGCGGACCGGCCGCTTGAGACGGTGCTTCTGTGCACGCTAATATGCGCGATGCTTGTCGCAAAGCGCCTGATCGCTAACTGGGAGCGCCCGATTGCCGAGCAGCCTGTCATTGAGACTCTGTTATGTCGTATGCTATGGGATAGGGATGTGCGGCATAAGCAGGGCTGGACGGAGCGCATGCCGAACGCGGATACGGCGGACAACGACACTCCGGCGGCAGATACATCAGAGGCGGCAGATAGATGACACAAGTGCAGTATTGCTCCAGACACTCCAAGACCGAGACGAAGATTCGATGCGGCAGGTGCGAGACGCCCATCTGCCCAGAGTGCCTCGTGCATTCGCCGGTGGGTATGCGCTGCCCGGACTGCGCCAAGGTCAACATTGTGCCGGCCTACGACGTACCGTTGCCCATCCTGCTGCGCGGCATCGGCGCAGGCGTGGGCGTGGCTGGTATTCTAGCATTGGCGTACCTATTCACCGTGCCCGCGATGTTCCGGCTGGTGTTCCTGGGAATACCGGGTCTCAACATCGTTCTGCCCTTACTGTTCACCGCGATGATGGCAGGTATCGGATACGTTGTCGGCGAGGCAATCAGCCTAGCAACCAACCGTAAGCGCGGGCTGAAGTTAAAGCTGGTAGGCGCCGGTTCCGTACTGCTTGTGTCGATTGTGTTCACCTATGCGTTTCCATCAGGTGCATACGGCCTGACATATCTATTCATCGGCTTGGCGCTGGCAACATGGCTGGCAATTCGTCCGTTCTAGTCTCCTTGTGTCTCCGATCGTTCTCTTGCTACGGTATCAGTAATACTTTCACCAAACACTAGGACATCCAATATACCTTGTATTCTGTCAACCTCGATGTGAGCGTTCGCTCGTTGCTCTGGATGTCCTGCAATTCCGCCTAGAACCCTTGATGGTGCTCCGCCGGGGCTGCATCCATCTCTTGGCGGTGCTCCTTTAGAAGTGCTTTACTTCATCATCGATGCGTCCTTTATTCTTCTTGTCGAAATATACCAGAAGCGCAAAAGTCATTGTGATTATGCCGCCAACGATGCCAACAATGATAACAATAGCTTAGGCAAACACGATTGTTTTAGTATGCTCTATATCTATACCTCCGTTCACCGCCTTATGCCGATTTATTCCAACAAGCGGTAAGAGACAACCTCGACAGTTTTCTAAATTACTCACGCGTTTCAGAATACCTGAAATCCGTTCACCAAGCCTGTATAATCTCAATACACTTGTGATTTCAAGGGGGCAACATTTGCTTAAAACCATCAGCTGCGGCGATGTACGCGCCGAACACACTGGCAAGACTGTTACGCTGGCAGGCTGGGTGCACCGGCGCCGCGACCACGGCGGTCTGATATTCATCGACATGCGCGACCGCGAAGGCATCGTTCAAGTCGTCTTCAATCCCGACAACGCGCCGGACGGCGTGCATTCAGTCGCCGAAACCCTCCGCAACGAGTGGGTCGTGCAGGTAACGGGCGTCGTGGCTGCGAGACCGGAAGGCACGAAGAACCGAAACATCGCCACCGGCGAAATCGAAGTCGCCGCTGAGCAGGTCAAAGTTCTGAACGAATCGAAGACACCGCCCTTCTACATCAACGAAGAGAGCGAAGTCGATGAACTAATCCGCATGAAGTATCGCTTCCTAGACCTGCGCCGCCAGTCCATGCGCGACACGATAATCATGCGGCACAAGGTTGTGCGCTTCATCCGCGACTTCCTCAGCGAGCGCAATTTCCTGGAAGTGGAAACGCCCATCCTCATCAAGAGCACGCCCGAAGGCGCGCGCGACTATATCGTGCCGAGCCGCTTGTATCCTGGGCGCTTCTACGCGCTGCCGCAGTCTCCGCAGCAACTCAAGCAGTTGCTTATGGCGGCCGGCGTGGAGAAGTACTTCCAGATTGCTCGCTGCTTCCGAGACGAAGACCCGCGTGCCGATCGTCAGCCGGAGCACACGCAGTTGGACCTCGAGATGAGCTTCGTCGAAGAGGACGATGTGCTCAACCTCATCGAAGAATTGTACACGAAACTCGTCGAAACGCTGTTCCCTGAAAAGTGGATAATGCGTCCGTTCCCGCGAATGACCTACGCAGAGGCGATGGCGTCCTACGGCTCTGACAAGCCAGATCTGCGATTCGACTTGGACATGTCAGACCTGTCCGACATCGCGGCGCAGACGGACTTTCGCGTGTTCACATCTGTCGTAGCGGGTGGCGGCATCGTCAAGGGCTTTAGCGCGCCGGGCTGCGCATCGTACACGCGCCGCCAGACAGACGCGCTTATCGATTACGTTAAGGCTAACGGCGCGCAAGGGCTGGTTACGATTGCACTAACCGGCGACGGCACGGGCGAGGACGACCTGGAAGACCTGACCGCCGACGGCATACGTTCTGCCGCGGCGCGCTTCCTGAGCGTAGAGCAGGTGAAGGCGATAGCGCATCGGACGGAAGCATCGATAGGCGACATGATTCTCATCGTCGCGGGGCCGGAGAAGACGACCAATCAGGCGCTGAGCGCGTTGCGCAACGAGATGGGGCAGCGGCTGGAACTCGCGGATCCGAACCTCGTCGCATTCGCGTTCGTCACCGACTTCCCTCTGTTCGAATGGGACGAAGACGAAGAGCGCTGGAACGCGATGCACCACGCCTTCTCGATGCCGAAGGACGGGCATGAGGCGTATTTGGACAGCGACCCGGGCAAGGTAATCGGCAGGCTGTACGACCTGGTGGCGAACGGGGAGGAATTGGCGAGCGGCAGCATCCGCATCCACACTCGTGATCTGCAGGAGCGCGTGTTCGGCGTGCTTGGCTATACGAAAGAGCAGGTGGCAGAGCGGTTTGAGCAGTTGCTGTCTGCATT
>VXRI01000083.1:3750-10240 GCA_009838595.1 Chloroflexota bacterium
CGGCACGCCGCCGCATGGTGGCATCGCGCCGGGCATCGACCGCCTGATGATGGTGCTGACCGGCCGCGACAACATCCGTGATGTCATAGCCTTTCCCAAAACCCAAAGCGGCTTCGACCCGCTATTCGAAGCGCCGAATGTGGTGGAGCAGCGCCACCTCGACGAACTGCACATCAGCATTGATGCAGAGGATGAAACCTAACTTCGCTGTGCCTTAACACTTCCGCCGAGATATGCGGACTATTGTCGAGCGCGGTAACGAGGAATTATCGGATTGCCATATAACAAGCCGCTTAATCCACTGAATGTAAGTACGCTAGATAGGAGACAACGCAAAGGGGATAGCAAGGCACATAGCATCGCAATCCCCTTCGTTTTTCTCCTCTACCGGCTGATTCTCCATCGCCAACACCAACTCACGGGCGCACTCATATTTGGCTGAAGATTGCGTTGCCGGCGTTGTTGAACGCCTATTGAAACGGAGCGTCTCGCGCTTCTAGGAAGGCACGCATGCCGTGTTCTTGCTTGATTTCCTCTAGCGCGTCCTTTTCCGGCACTCCGGGCTGCATCGCCTCTATCATCCGAATCATCAAGTGGTGCTCAAACGCCTCGGAGAAGCCCATTTTTTCGTATGTGCCTTTGATGCTGCGCTTCATCATTTGCACGGCGTAAGGCGGTACGGTCGCGATGCGGGTCGCTGCCTTGCGAGCGCTGTCCATCAGCTCGTCGGCGGGGACGACCCAGTTAACCATGTTCCACTTCTCGGCGGTCTGCGCGTCAACAGTGTCGCCGGTATAGTAGAGCCAGTGCAGGTGTCGCAGCGGAATAGTGAACGGCAGCATAATCGCCGGTGAGTGCGCCACGAAGCGGATTTCCGGCTCGCCGAATGTGGCGTGTTCCGCGGCTATCACGATGTCGGCAGTCATCGCCAGCACATTGCCAGCCGCGAGCGCATGCCCGTTGACGGCGGCGATTGTGGGCTGGCGCAGGTGCCACAGCTTCATGAGCGTTCGCGCGGGCAGATGCTTCGCGTCCCACGCGGCAGTCGCTGGAATATCGGGCGCTTCCTGCCCCGGCGATATGTCGTAGCCGGCTGAAAACGCCTTGCCCGCGCCAGTGAGAATTAGCACATTGACATCGTGGTCGTTGTGCACATCGTCGAGCGCATCGCTGAACTCGGTGAGCAGCCCGGCGCTGAGGGCGTTCATCTTCTCCGGACGGTTGAGCGTGAGCGTGGCGATACGGTCCGTTTTCTCAAGTCTGATGAATTGGTACATAGTTCTCCTGTAAGTCAGGTGCAGGGGCTACCATTGAATGAAAGGATATAGTATGAGCGGTGCGCCTATCGCCTACCAAGGACTCCGAACATCCACAGGAGGTTGAGCACGAATATGACCCCCGCCACAATCCACAGGATAGTGCCATAGGTCGAATTGAATTGTAAGCCTACTCCAAGACCTAATATAAAAACACCTATCGCAAGCAGAAACAGCAGCACATGCAAGACTATCCTTTTCCACGAATTTAGTGAGGATAATACCCACACCAAGTTGCCAACCAGTATGATGAGCGCGGCAACCCGCAGGATATTCCCGATGCCAGGGTCAATCCGCAATACAGCAAATGTCGCGGGCCACAGGATGACAATGGCGAGGACAAACAACAACACCTGGATGAGAACTTTAGACATCAGTTCATCCTTCGCTAGACGCTTGGCAATGGAGTATCGTCTCCGGTTTGGTGCTGCCAGATTCGAATTCGAGCTGCCATATCGATGATGCGGTCGCGCTGTTCCGGGTCGTTGTACAGGTTGTTCTGCTCGTACGGGTCATTGTTCAGGTCGTACAGCTCGCACTGATCGCCCGCGCACAGGTTGAGTTTCCAGCGGTCGGGTGTGATGACCGTGCGCCAGGGCAATGTGAGCATGCGGTTGATGTCATGGCTGCCGAGGAATCGGTCGGGTAATTCGTCGCTGGTGCCGTTCCACTGCACGAACACGTCGTTGTTTTCCAAAGTCTGCTCGCCCTTCAGCACCGGCACAAGACTCTTGCCCTGCAGCGTGTCAGGCAGTTCTTGCCCGGTCAGGTCGAGCAGCGTCGGCACTAGGTCGATGTGTCCCACGCTACCTTCGACGATTGTCTGCTCGTTCGACAGCCATGGCACTGCCATCAGCAGGGGAACTTTCGCGGATTCCTCAAAGAACGAGCGCTTTTCGAGCATGCCGTGGTCGCCCATCATATCGCCATGCTCGCTGGTGAACACCACGATGGTGTTATCTGCGATGCCAGCCTTGTCGAGTGCGTCCGTTATCTTGCCCACCATGTCGTCCACGAGCGTGACATTCGCGAGGTAGTGCGCGCGCAGTGTGCGCCAGCCTTCTTCGGTCGTAACATCTTCGCGGGATGCGGCATACCGCGTCATATACTCGTCGTCCGCATGGCTCTTGCCTTCCAGCATGAACTGCATAAAGTATTCGGCGCGAACGCGGACGACTCTGGACGCGGTATCCGGCATCTTAAGGAACGCCTCGCCTACCGGAATCTCCGCCGGATCGTACATATCCATGTACGGCCCATGATACGGCGAGTGCGGCTCGAATGTGCTGACATACAGGATAAACGGCTTGTCCTTGTTCTCCTCGATGAACTCGGCGGCTCTGTCGCCCAGGTAGTGAGCCATCTGCATTTCTTTGGGCAGGTCTTGGCGCGCATCCGCTGAGAACACCTTCACGCCGTCCGAGTGCGTACTGTCCGGCTCGAAGCCTTCGGATTCGAGGTGCCTGTGGTACGGCGTCATTTCATAGCGCAGTTCGGGCTTGGTGTACGCCTCGCGGTGCATGTCCTCGGTCGGACTCCACACATCGAAGCCGTGCTGCGTCTGCACGTCGTTGCCCAGGTGCCACTTGCCCATGTAGCCCTTGAAGTACTTGTCGTCTATCATTTCGGCGATGACGGGCGTGCCTTCGGGCAGGTGAATCTTGTTCACGATAGGGCCTGCGGCGTGCGGGTAAAGCCCGGTCATTATAGTGGCGCGCGCCGGCGTGCATACCGCCTGCGCGACATAGGCGTTCTGGAACACAAAACTGCGTTCGGCAAGCGCGTTCAAGTGTGGCACATTCATATAGTCCGCGCCATAACACGCCATCGTATCCGACCGCTGCTGGTCGCTAAAAATGAAAACTACATTTGGTCTGCTAATCATACTTTACCTCTCGTTAGTGAGTTTTTGCACAAGTCATATGCTTGCGTGAGTTTATAAAGGGATAGTCGTGGTGTCAATGGTGGGCGGGCGGCTGTTGACTTGGAGGGCGTAGCTGGTGTTAGATTTAAGAGATGTGAATAATATGAATGTGCGAGAACTTATGGATCTGTTGTCACAATACTCTGCCGGTATGCGTGTGGTCGCGGATGGCTACGAGAGCGGATATCAAGAAGCTCTCATTTCTGTGCCAAAGATACGCTTGAACGGCGGCAAAGAGTGGAGGGATGGACGACACGGAGACACATGTGATGAGCTGAGCAAAGATGGAAGTAGTGCGAACGTGTTAGCAATCCACCGTTCTTCGCGCTACGAAAGTATAGCGAGGAATTAGGACGCATGCCATCGGACTTCACCGTAACGCTACTGGGAACTAGCTCACCGTCGCCGTCTATCGACCGCTTTGGCAGCAGCACACTGGTTGAGGCGGGCGATTTGTGGCTGTTGTTCGACTGCGGACGCGGCGCGATTCAGCGGCTGCTGCAGCTCGGACCGGACTATCCGCGCGTGGATAGGGTGTTCCTAACGCACCTGCACTCCGACCATGTCGTGGGCATACCGGACTTGTGGCTGACGGCGTGGATAATGGGACGCAAGTCGGCATTCAAAGTGTGGGGACCCGAAGGCACGACCGATATGATGGCGCACTTGGAGCAGGCGTTTCAGGCGGACATCCACATCCGGCGAGACCTCGACGAGCTGCTGCCGCAGTCCGGCATCGACATCGTGGCAGAGGACATTGCTGAAGGCTTCGAGTTCGCGTTGGGCGATGTGCGCGTGGTCGTGTTCGATGTTGACCATCGCCCCGTAACGCCTGCATTCGGCTATCGCATCGAGTACGACGGCAAGGTGGCGGTGCTGTCCGGCGACACGCGCCCTTGCGAGAACTTGGTGAAGTACGCGCAGGGTGCAGACTTGCTCGTCCACGAAATTATCGCGCCAAAGGCATTCTACAAGCGCGCCACGCAGATGACCGAGCATCACCGCCAAGCCGTCGTCAATCACCACACAACACCGCGGCAGGCAGGCGAAATCTTCAGCAGGATAAACCCAAAGCTGGCGGTATATTCGCATGTCATCGGCAGTCCAATCCCCGGCTACGAAGAAGAGATACTGGAAGGCACGGCAGAAACCTACGCCGGCGCCGTGGAGATTGGCTACGACTTGACGCGGGTCGATGTGGGGGAGGATGTGAAGATTGTAAGCCTTCGCTGATAAATCAGCGTGGGCTGGCATCGTCTTCACGCGCTCAAGACCAAGACCCAGAACGCCGTCAGCACTGCAAGAATGAGCATCGCATAAAAGAGGAACGCCGCGCTTTCTGTTGAAGATAATACTCAACGGGTACGCGGCGCTCGCTTCAGAATGTTGGTTATGCGTGTCATCGAACCTAGCAGTTGGTCGTAATCGCGCGCAGCAACTTCATTGTCAGTAGCCAGTCGTCTCCGCGTGGATGATAGCAGAGGCAATCCTTCCAGCACCAGTAAGACAAAAGCACATCGCAGACACCGTATACGCCAATCCACCAGAACACTGAGGGCAGCCAGTTTCTAGGATGTACCAGAAGCTTGATGAAGATGAAGAGGTTCTTCAGCCGGGTGTTCACTGGCGTTCATTCCCGCTGTATGTCTTTTCCCAATAGAGTGCTTCTTCGGCGCAAACTAAATCCGACGGGTGCAGACATACACCGTGCAACTTCTTGGAGATGGCGCGAAATCCGGACCTAAGGGCGAAGTAACCGGCGACTCCGGACCAGATAGGCAGCTCAATAGGCAATCTAGGTCGCTCTTGATTCTCAACCAGGTACTCCTGAACGCTCTCGCCGTCTCCTGGAACAGCACCCAGACCCAACCATGCCTCAACAATCTTTCCAATCTTTCTCGGATACTGTTCGTAGCTCCGTACTGGGGGCGGATGCACATAAACGGGATAGTCCAGATAGCTATTGTCATAGCACTCGTTGCACATCAGGAAGTCGCCTCCACCCACAGGCGCTCGCAGTGCAGCGTCGCCGTATCCACAGTCTGGTATCCGCCGCCGTTCTTCTGCATGCTCTTCACAGCGGCATCTGTGGCGGGTGTCCCATACGGGCACCTGTGCTTTGCGCCGCCAAGCCGGCTGCGCTCGTCCTCATCTGCTGCTGTAGCACGCTCCTCGGTTTCCTCCGCCGCAGAGCAAAGCCCTGCCATCAAACAGTGCCTAAGCACTCCTCTGTGTGCCATTATAACCTCCCTTTCCTTTCCGCGTTCAATCTAGTTATCGTATTTGCTCAATAGAGCAATTGTTCTTGAACGCAATTCCAGTATAAGTACATAAGTTCTTAAATGTCAACCCTTTTCACAATCAATTTCAAGATTCACCGCAACCCTGCCAACTTCCACTTAATTTAGATTCTTGCGGAAGTATTTCTTGCATAAGCTCGAACGCTCGGCGTGTCCGGCGATTTGACGGACATCAGACAATCCGGTCTTCTGGTGGATTCATAGTTAGCCAACCGAAACCGCCACCGAGTCAGCGGCTCAGTGACGGTCAATGTTTGGCAGACCATGTTAAGCTAATCGTCCTGACTATCCTTGTCCAAGCCGGTCTGTACTTCCTCGGTCACGCATGAGCCTAGGCGACAGAGTAGAGGTGAGCGCAAATGTGGGGAACCATTGGGATCATAAGCTTTAGCGTCGGCGCTATTGCGTTCTTCACGATATTAGCCGGGTTGATAATGGGCGTCGTGCGGAAGCAGTGGGAAATACTGAAGTGGAGTTCAGTAACACTTGGCGTCTGTTTCATCTTTTTTTTAATTGCAGTAGCGGGGGATGATGAGAGCGGACTGACATCTACCACACCTACTGTTGCCCCATCAATTGATGAGGTGTTGGGATGGGGAACCATTGGGATCGTAAGCTTTGGCGTCGGCGCTATTGCGTTCTTCACGATGTTCGCTGGGTTGATAATGGGCGTCGCGCGGAAGCGGTGGGAACTACTGAAATGGAGTTCAGTAACACTTGGCATTTGTTTCATCTTCCTGGTAATTGCATTAGCGGCGGTCTTGGCGGGGGATTAGTGTTATATCCTCACTGCCGACCGATAGAAGAAAGTTCCCGTGTTATTCCGGGGGCTTTCTCGTGCCCAATATTCAACAAGAGTGACTGATGCTCATGAAAGGTGAAATCGACCCATCCAGATTATTCTGGACCATCCCAGATACCAATGATGAGAAATAGGAAAGCGGCTGTGG
>VXRI01000224.1 GCA_009838595.1 Chloroflexota bacterium
GCGCATAGTCCTGCTAAACGTGGGAGAGAGAAGCCGAGGATTTCGTCAACATCTCGACAGGACTTTAAGCTCGCGCTCCGTCAACCTTTGCTACCGAAAGGCAATATGCAAATCACCAGACAGCACAACCGCAGCAAGCAGCAGGCGAAGGTTTGGGTGGACGACAAACTCGTGGAGATGCTCACGCAGTTCGGCGACTCAGTGTCGGATGCGTCGCATCGCTGGCAGGGCGATACGCTGGAGTTCGCATTCAGAGCGGGCGGGCTGGTCAGCTTTCGCGGCACACTTGCCGTGTCGGACAGCGACCTCCGGCTTGAACTACCGTTTCCGTTCCTCGCCAAAGGCTTTGAGCCACGCGCGGTGGATGAGGTAAACAAGTGGCTTGATGAAAATCTCTGATGCGGGTTAGTCCAAACAGTATTGAAGTGATTGAGGGTTCCCTGTGCCCCTTCCTACCCTTCCACTTGAGAGAGAAGGGTTCTATGGGGATTTGGTACAAGGCGGAACGGAAAGGTGTATGATACGGATATGATTATCAGGATTGAGCCGAAAGACTGGAATATGCACACGGTGCTGATGTTCTTCAAGCAAGAAGAACCGCACCCGGAGGACGAAGACATCCGCCAGTACCTCGCGGAGCGACATCTTGAGCCGCGCCGCCAGTATGACACCGAACTTGCGGGCGAGAAGTTCGAGGTGCTGACATTCGGCGGCTGCTACCTCGGACGCCATATGGACGCGCTCGCGGACATCCAGCGCACCGTAGTGGAGCACGAGCTCCTCGCCGAGGCGATACCTGAGCTGCTGGTAAGCGGACCCGACGCAAAGGCGGCGTCACTCGCCAAGAACAAGTCCGACTCTGAGATGGCGACCATCATCGAAACTCTAACGGACGCGCTACACACGCCCGACAACTTCGGCATTGACAAGGGCGGCGAGCTACAAACGACCGTCAGCGCGGAAGCAGTGCAGGCGCGGTTCCTTACACTGACAACCGATAACTAAAGAACTGATATATACCTTAAAAGGAGAAACTGAATGTACCTAGTCAGAAGGACATACAAGACCAAGCCCGGAGAGGCGCGCCGCGTGGCGTCCCTCGTGCATAAGCAAGTGCAGATTTATCACGACGCCGGACACCGCGAAGAGTTCAGAGTCGCCTACAACGACCGCACATGCCCCGGCGAGCAGAACATCGTCGTTCTGGAGTGGGAGACCGCCGCCTTCCAGTCGCCATCACGCGACGGCAACAACATCCCGCCCGCCGCTATGGAAGCGGGCGCCGCATATCGCCCCTACATCGAAGAAACCTACATCGAGTTCTGGGAGCTGCTAACGCCCGGCAAAATACTGGATTAGGAATCTCTCTCACTGGCAGCCGACAGAAGGAGAACCAAATGTACCTAGTCAGGCGGACTTTCAAGACTAAGCCCGGAGAAGCTCGCCGTGTGGCAACTCTGGTAAGCAAGCAGGTGCAGATTTTTCACGAGGAGGGACACCGCGAAGCATTCAGGGTCGCCTACAACGACCGCACATGCCCCGGCGAGCAGAACGTCGTCGTTCTGGAATGGACTACCGACGCCTTCCAGTCCCCCTATCGAGACGGCAACGAAATGCCGCCTGCCGCAATGCAAGCGGGCGCCGCCTTCCAACCATACATCGAAGGCACATACATAGAGTTCTGGGAGCTCTTGACGCCGAGCAAGATGCTGGAATAAAAGATGCCGCACTCACTTGCGCGCCGAAATTGCTAGCAGGTCGGATTGCGACGGGTCTTTTTCGCCATGTAAGGATGGGTAAAAGCGCACTTCGCAGAAGCCTGCCGCTTGCAATGCGGCGCGGTATTCGTCCGCTGTGTACGCTTTAAGGCTCTGCGCGTATCGCGTAACTTCTCCGGTCGCCGCATCGACGATGAAGTATCGCCGTGTGACGGCGGCGATATTTGCGTCCCAGAAATTTTCTTGCAAGCAGATGTGCGGCGAATCTGAGAACAGTCCGCTTTCCGCCGCGTACCACGATACCGGACGCGAACCGAACTGCCGGATAGCATCGTAATCGTGCGCTTCGAGCAGCAACCTGCCGCCCGCGCTCAGCGATGCGTACGCTTTTCGCAGGATGTGCGCGGCGTCTGTGGGCTTGAATACATTGAACTCGCCGAATATGAGCATCACAATGCCGAAGTCCGTGCCGTAATCGGCGGCGCGAATGTCTGCTTGAATATAGTCCACCGGCAGGCGCTCTGCGTCGGCTTGCGCTCTCGCGTATTCTATTGATGTCGGCGAGAAATCAATGCCAACGCAACGCTGTCCCTGCCGCACGAACCTGCTGGCGTACAGTCCAGGTCCGCAACCCAAGTCCAACACAGCGGTCGGATTGCCGGACAGCAATTCGCGGTGAATCCAGTCCACATGCGCGACAATCTTTTCGCTGCGGCGGCTCGCCAAGTCGTGCGACTGCGTAAGGTGTTCGCGGAGCATGCGCCGGCTGAAATCAACATCGTTCCATGGGATATTGTCGCCCTCTGACCACGGTTCGGGCGGCGACCTGTGGTCGAGTATGTCGCTCAGATTCATAGCTTCAGCCAGGCAACCTGCGCGCGCGGCGTAGGCGGGCTAACAAGGCGTCGTACTCAACGCGGTTGATGGGCAGGTGGACCTGTTCGTTGCAGCAACCGGACATGGTTATCGCGGCGACGAGTTCTTGCGAGCGCAGGGCGTCTTCGCCGGCTACGGCCGGTTCGCGGTCTTCGATGATGGCGCGCGCGAAATCGTCAATTGCCGGTCTGTGCGTGCCGCCCGATACCGGCTCGAAATCGAATGCCGCTTCCGTGTCGGACGGGCTGACGAAGGCGATGGTCTTGTCGGCGTCGATGAACTGCTGCACGGGAGTCTCCAGCGTCCGCAGCGTGACGCGCCAGTCGTCCATAAATATCGCGCCGCGTTCGCCCCACAATGCAATCCGCTGCTGATTGGGCGCTTGCGCGGTGTTGCAGTGTATGACGCCGTGCCCGCCGCCAGCGTAGCCCAGCAGCGCGGTGGCGTAGTCTTCGACTTCAATGCTGTGCTTTAGCGTGGACACTTTGCCGAAGACCGTCTGCGGCATTCCGGCGAGCCACTGGTACATGTCGATGCCGTGAATGCCCTGGTTCAACAGCGCGCCGCCGCCTTCTGCGTCCCACCTGCCGCGCCAATCCAGCCGGTCATAGTAGTCTTGAGTGCGGAGCATCGCGGACGACATCTCGGATCGATAAATGTCGCCGATAGCGCCGTCGTCGATGAGTTGGCGCACTTTCAGCGCTTCAGGACGAAAGCGGTTGTTGAACAGCACGCCCAGTTTCACACCGGAGTCGCGGCATGCGGAAATCTGCGCCTCGGCTTCGGACGGGGTTACGCCGAGTGGCTTTTCGGCGAGCACATGCTTACCGGCGGCTGCGGCTCGGGTGGTGATGTCCATGTGCGACGGGTGCGGCGTTGCGATGACGATTGCGTCAACATCATCGTCCGCCAGCGCATCGTCAAGTGTGGGATACATCCGCGTGCCTAGTTCTTCGGCCTGCTGCCGCAACGGTTCCTGCCGCCGCGCGTGGATGCCAACCAGCCTGCAGGTGTCCAACCCGCGCATAGCATCGATATGCACCCTGCCGATGATGCCTGTGGAGCCGATGATTGCTAAGCCTACTTTGTTCATTGATGCACTCCAAATCGTCAAGTATGCGCGTCTAACTCAGCCCATTATACCGCTTGCCGGTTATGGACGGCTCGGCGGCGAGATGCCGCCGTATCGTCGCCACGCGCTCCGGGTCGATGTCCAGCGCGGCGCACACGGCGGCGTCCAATTCCCGCCGCACGGGGTCTGCGTCCATCTGCGGCAGCGGCAGCAGAACGCGCTCGCACAGTGCGTCATACGCCAACGCCAGCCGCTGAACAGCGCTTTCCCCTATCGCCGCAAAGTCGGGAACAACGAGCTTGCGTAGGTCGTCCATAGAAAATCTAGGATAGGATATTTCCGTGATTGAACGATTGCCTAGCATTGTCAATACACCGATAGATGAGTTCAAATAGGCGCAGAAATTCTTCTCTTGCATAATGTTATCAATACCATCCACTTGGGGATGACAAGGAATCCAAGCCGAACCCAATACGGAAATGGTTGTCCTTACACTCAACATCCTAACTGTATTGAGGCGCGCGCGCGTTGGCAACAGCATCGTTCCGCGCTGTCCCCACAAGCGGACGGCGGCTTTCTGCTTACCTTGCTTCGGCGCGATGTGCGTATCAGGTCTTGCCAGCATGGATTGCGTGATGTCTGTCTTATGGTCCCACAGAGCGAGCATGCCTTCTGCGCTAGGCAAGGAGGAGCGGGTGAATGCATCTCTGATCCCTCTACCATCTGGGCCTATATCAGCAATCCTGCCTAAGGGGATGGACTCAAAAACTTCACCTTGCTAAGGCAAGGTGAAGTTTTTGACCAGGTGTTCTGATAAAAATTGCACCGCACCCCAGTTGCCTTCTGCGATTTCTCGCGCGGGGACATGCTGCACCGTGCCATACTCCGAACTTTGCGCCGTGTCGTTCTGAATAGCGTAGGCAACGGTGTACGCCATCGCAGGGGTGTCAGGATTGACTGCGAGGTTGATAACCGTCGTGGGCGGCTTCCCGCCGTTTGCATCATCCCACTTGCGGCATATCAGCAGCATCTCGCCGATGCTGGTGTTCTCCGAGAAGTAGATGCGCTGCGGGTCGTGCGATGTGACTATCGTCTCCACATGATAGTTTCTGCCCAGAAATTGGCGGATTTCATGAGCGGAAGCGTTGGTTGCTGTAACCAACGGCAGTATCGCCGCGATCGCGCCCCTGTCCATCTTTCTGATGAAGTCCGCCAGTATCAAGAATGCGTTACCATTACTTGAAAGATGCACAGGCTTGTTGGCGAATAAAGTTTTTTCGCGCGCCTTGATTTTCTTCTCATGCTCTTTGCTGAACTGGTCATGGCGCAGGCTGTCGCGCGTGAAAGGCGGGTTCATGATGACGAGGTCGGCGGGGTCTGCGCTGCTCATGCGGTCGCCGCTGTCAATCTGCGATACAGGCTGAGCGGCGTTGGGCCAAGCCATCATCTTGGGCTGCTGGTCGAGGAACTCCAGTGAACCTAGATATGCGTCGCCCTGCTCGTCCACGCCGAGGAAGGCGCGCCCGATTTTCATATTCTGAAAGCGCGTGGTGGGAGATAGCAGCCCCAGCGTGGTCGCCGCCATGTGCGTGGCGGTCAGGTTGACGTCGTAGCCGCTGAAGACCTGCTCTATCAGGGCGCGCGCGACATCGCCGTCGTCGCGCGCCTGCGGCGCAAGGTCGTGGATGCGCTCTGCCGCCGCCATAAGCAGCGTGCCGGTGCCGCACGCAGGGTCGGTTATTCGCAAGTCCGCTATGGCGTCGGGGTCGTTCCAGTCGCATATGTCCTCCGTGATGGCGAGTGTGGCGAGCAGCGTAGCGGCGGCGGTCGTGGTGTAGAACGAGCCGTCGTAGCGCGCCGTGTCCAGCACGGTGTGGAAGATGCGTCCAAGCAGGTCGTGGCGCATGCTGGCGATGTTCTGCGCGACTTCCAGAGCGGCGTTTGCCGTCTCGCGCAGCGCGTGAGAAAAGGCAATATCCGTCGGGCATGAGAGCAGAGCCGCCGTTGCCGTCTCGAAGATGGGCTTGTAGTCGAGTGCGAGTATCAAGTCCCATGCGTCGAGGAATGCCGCTACGGGATCTGCGGCGCGGGAGCAGACACGCGCCATCTGCGGAGGCCACTTGCCGGTGAAGGGAGTATCGCCCCCTTGAATGCGGTTGTCGTATTCAGGACGCAGCGCATGTAGGTGGCTGTCCAGCCGCGAATGAAACATCACGGCGGTAGCAATAACCAGCAGCGCGCGCTTGGCGGCTTTGTCCCAGCGCCCGCCGTTGCTTCGGTTCGCTCTGCCCGGCTTGGACGGCGGCAGGTCGAGTGCGCGCGCCATAAGCTGCTTCTGCTCGGCGCTGAGTTTGTTGACGGCTTCGTCCAGCACGGCGGAAAGCGAAGCCGCCGCCGCGTCCGGGTCGCCCAACTGCGCGGGCGCAAGCCGTATCACCGATGCCAGCTGGTCTATGCCGCCATCAACCCAGTCCGCGATGTCATCGACGCCGGAGCGCACAGTCCATATCAGGCGGGCATCGGACAGAGATTCGCGCGTGGTGTCGTCAGGGTAACAGACAGCGACCGCGCACTGCGCCAGATTCTGCGTCAGGCGGTTGTCGGCGTCTCGAATTGCCTCGCTTTTCTTGGCTGCGCTCTGTCCGTGCTCTGCTTCCACCGCAACGACCACCGGACCGATGCGCGCTTCTACGTCTATGCGCCGATTGCCGGCATGTATCACTTCGGCTTTGGCGTTAAGCCCGCGCTTGCGAAGTTCGTCAGCAAACCAGACATTCAGCGTATGTTCGTGTTCTCTTTGCGCCAAATTACCCTCCAATCTTTCGCTCACGGGGCGTTCAGCCCGCAAAACGCGGCATCACTTCGTCTGCGAACAGCCGCATGGAGCGCATTACTTTTTCGTGGGGGATGCCGCCCATTGCGAAGTTGCAGCCGAAGTATTCGACGCTCTGCGCGCGCAACTCGGCTATCTTGGCGGCGCACTGCTCCGGCGTTCCGATGAAGGCGCGGTTGTCGCTGATGTAATCAAAACTGAGTGGCAGTTCTTCGCGCTCGCGGCGCCAGTCTGCGATGCGGTACGGCACTTCGCTTCTTTCGCTGAAGATGCGCCGCCACTGCATAATGTCCAATATCCAGTTAATGTGCGATGCCGTGTCCGCGCGCGCCTGCTCTTCCGTCTCCGCGACATAGAAGTAGCGGAAGAAAGGCACATCGTCGAGCGTGGCTTCCATCCCCTCTTCGGCACACATCGACAAATAGCGTTGGCACAGCGCGAGCGACTGCTGCGTATCCTGCACTACGGCTATGCACAGCTTGTACCCGTTGCGCACCAGAAACTCTAGCGTCTGCTGCGTGTACGATGCGGCGATGTAGATGGGCGGGTGCGGCGACTGCAGCGGCGGCGGCACGAGGTTGAGCTTGTTCATCGTGTAGAACTCGCCCGCGTAGGAGAACTCCGGCGTGGTCCACAAGCCTTGCACAATGCGGACGCTCTCGCGGAATCGCGCATGCGCTTCGTCTTCGTCAACGCCGAAGCCGCCGTATTCGTAGCCGAATGTGCCGCGCCCGAAGCCAACATCCAGCCTGCCCCCACTCACGCAGTCGAGGGTCGCCGCGTCTTCGGCGAGCCTAATGGGGTTGTGCAGCGTGGGAATAAGGACGCCTGTGCCGAGCCGTATGCGCTCGGTGCGCGCCGCGATTGCCGCCGCCAGCACCAGCGAAGACGAGCCGAGGCTGTAGCGCGAGAAGTGGTGCTCGGCAAGCCAGACGCTGTGAAAGCCGATCTGCTCTGCGAATACGGCCTGCTCGATGCACTCGGCGAACAGGCGCGAGGGCTGCTCATCTTCGGGCCAGGGGACATGGGTGAAAAGGGCGAATTTCATGATGACAGTTTATCCTGACGATATTTGCTTTTCGGACCAGCGCACAACGGATTCAGCAATATTCACAGCGTCCAAGTATTCCTCCAGAGTCACGGGTCTCACAGGCGCGGGATAGCGCGTAAGCACGGCATACGGAGTAAGAATGGCACAGATGCGCACCGCGTCGGGCAAGCACTCTTCGGTTTCCTCAAGCAGGGACAGTAAGTAAGCGAGGTCATGCACATACGGGAAGTCTATGTTGAGCGCTATCAAACGCGCTTGATTGCTTTTTCACATGCTTGCCGCGCCTCAAAGCACAGGCCTTCCCAATATGCCTCCGGAACACGATTCTTCGCTATCGCCAGATTGCTCTTGGCTCGGTTAAGCCACTCGCTTGGGTCGTCAGCAGCATATCGTTCATACCGATCCATACACCACAACCCCTTCTTGAAGCGTAGGTTTTATTATGAGAGAGTGGCTGTCTTTGTACCTTTCAACATCCGCTGAAGACACCACAAGGACATCAACGGCAACGCCTACTCCTTGCATCGCTCCGTAAATGCGCGCCGATAAAGAGAGTGTGTCTTCTCCGTCTTTGACTACCAGTAGGTCAATATCGCTGTTGCGCCCGAATTCACCACGCGCGACGGAGCCGAAGAAAATAATCTTCTCCGGCGCCGCGACCTCAACGACGCGCTCGATAATGTCGTCCAACACCGCCGGCTGCTCGCCTTCGGGCCAGGGCA
This sequence comes from Chloroflexota bacterium, assembly GCA_009838595.1. Taxonomy (GTDB): domain Bacteria; phylum Chloroflexota; class Dehalococcoidia; order Lucifugimonadales; family JADFKI01; genus Bin90. Next base: position 8,273 of record VXRI01000224.1, read on the forward strand.
CATGGGTGAATAGGGCGAATTTCATGATGGCAGTTTAGCACAGACTGGGATGACGGCGGGATGGCGCACGAAAATTGGCGGGATTAAAAGGGTTGACAGGCAGGAATATATATTCTATTCCCATGCATCAGTATTAGTTCATTAGCTCGGCATTGCTTGAAAGGAGGTGTAAATTACAGGACTGTTGCAGGAACTGCGCTTCACGCTCTTCCGCCTTGCGGATTGCAGCGATTCTTTCATTACTAAAGGACAAAATCGTAAACCAATAGGCGCATGCAATAATAGCGTAGCAGGACGAAAACGATAATGTTCTTTCTTCAAAAGAAATTGGGAGATTTGAATGATAGATTTTCTGTTGCTTTGCGGTTTCGCAGTGCTTTGCATAGTCACATCGGACTTGATTCGGAAGATATTTATCGAAGGGAGAAAGTAGATGCTCAGGTGGCTGAGATAGGGCGCCGTATGTGCTCCGTGCGCGCCGCTATCGCCGCCGCCAGCACCAGCGAGGACGAGCCGAGACTGTATCTCGAGAAGTGATGCTCGGCAATCCAGAAGATATGAAAGCCGAGCTGTTCGCTGAGCGCCGCCTGCTCCGCGCACTCTGCGAGCAGGCGAGCGGGCGGTTCGCTTTCGGGCCAGGGGACATGGGTGAATAATACGAATTTCATCAGGGCCGTCTAGCACGGATGATTGGAATATAGAAAATCACCGCATTTTTGGGGTTGACAGGCAGGAATACATGTTCTATTATCTGTGCATCGGTTTTGACTAGGAAGGAGGTAGCCGCATAGTCAAACGCCAGTCCATGTATCGGGTAGATGAAGAAGTGAGGAGGAAGTATAATGCGTGAGGCACTTAGGAGACTGTTTGTGGCGGCGGTTAGCAGAGCCGCCAGGCTTCCGGGGCTGAGGAGACTCTAGAGTCTTCTCAATAAGACTAAGCGGCAGAATACCACGCTGCGCTGGTTCTGGGACCAGATTGACGATGTCACCGATTGGCTTATCGGCATCTGCGTCGATGAGATCATCGACGACCTTGCCCAAGAGATTGTGGACCACAATCCGGGTATCTCGTACTCTGATGCCAAAGCTTATGTCAAGGGTGAGTACAAATCCGTCATCAAAGGGGCAATAAGCACGGCAATAATCGGCGAATTCAATGCTCTCAAGAGGCGGTACAACGACTGCTCGGCACGCGAGGCGGCACAAGGCTGCGTTGACAACTGGGATGGCATTTTCGCCGAAATGCGAGAAGCGGCTGAAAAAGCGGCCCGCAGGACTTACGAAACATGGTCAGGCGAATACGAAGATTGGAGCTAACTGGATGACTGGCGATGGGCTGTGCGGTTGCGTTGACACCCGCGGATAAACCGAAATGGCTGCACCATAAAGGTGCAGCCAAATTCATGGTGTGGATGGGATTACAAGCGTCGGTGGTATGATGCTGTGAGGTTAGAGTATGCGCTTGCCCTGTCCACGCCTCCATTAGTACATACGAAACATGCAAAAAATCAGACGATGGATTAGATTCTCTTTCGCCCGCATTGGGGATTTCTTATTCCTGATACAAGCGGGTATGGTGATTTCACTAGGCTTGGTTGTAACGGGCGCTCTCTTGATGCTTCTGAATGCCGCGCTTCCTATGCCCGGTTTCTTTGAGCGGCAGATTTCGTCAATCGCGGTTTTCGGCGCAGAATTATCATCGCGCATAATAGCGCTGGCATTAGCTATCTGCCTGATTCTGATATGGCTGTGGCAGCGGGGGCAGGGGCGGGGGCGGAAATAGAGAACCTGATTACAAT
>VXRI01000177.1 GCA_009838595.1 Chloroflexota bacterium
ATGATTGTCAAGTTCCTAATCCACCTCAATTTCCCCCACCAGCGGTTGCAGGCTGCGCCCCTGACGCCTCCGCGCTCTCCGCCTCCGAATCCGATGTCATACGCCCCCGCAGCGACGGCACCATCAAGCCCACAAGCCCAACCGTAATCAGTCCGAGCACGGCGTTTATCGTCATCGCCATCGGCGCGCCTATCGCGTCCGCCATCCTGCCGAGAATTAGCCCGCCAATTGGACCCGCTCCGATTGCGAGCGTGATTACGCCCAATCCCCTGCCGCGCATGTCGTCGCGCGCCACCAGCAGAATTATCGTCGCCTGCATAGCGCCGAACCCCGCAGTTCCCAGACCCAGCATCAGCATCAGCGCAAGCGACACGCCGTACCACTGCGAGAACGAGAACGCCAGTAGCATTGTCAGTCCCGCCATCGAGCCGAATAGATACACCCGCCCGTGGTGTGTAAGATTGGACGCCGAGGCTATCGCAATCGAACCAGTCAACGCCCCCAGCCCTTCAAATGCAAGCAGTAAGCCCATCAGCGTTGGACCTACATGCAGCACCTCCGACGCCATGACCGGGATGAGCTGCTGGTACGGGAACAGCAGCAGGTTCATAAACACGGTTATCAGCACCACCGCCAGCAGCGTAGCCTCGCTGCAAACATAGCGGACACCCTCGACCAGTTCTTTGAACACAACCGTGTTGCTGAATATGTCCTTGACGGTTTGTAGGGCGGTCGTGCCTTCATGCGTCGGCGTCTTCACATTCAGCATCATTATCGCCGATGCGATGAAGAATATCAGTGTCATGGCGTAACCGGCTTCTAAGCCGTACCCCTCGCTGAACAAGAGTTGGCTTATGGTTATCAGACCGCCGCCAATCAGGGGACCCAGCATGCGGCTTGAGTGCATGCCCACCGAGTCGAGCGCAATGGCGTTGTTCACGCGCGCCCTGCCGAGCACATCCAGCACGATGGTGCGGCGCGATGGCATATCCAATCCCCAGCCGATGCCGCCGACCAGCATCACCAGGTACGCATGCCAATACTGAACATTGCTCGTGGAAAAGATGAGGTCCGAGAAGATAAGCGCCGCCATCCCCACAGCCGCGAGCAGATTTGCGAACAGCGTTCCAAGCAGCAGCTTGCGCTTGTCCAGCCGCTCCGCGAGCACACCGCCGAACACGCCCAGCGCCACCAGAGGACCCATCCCAGAAAATCCGACGAGCGTAACCAGAAACGCGCTTCCCGTCTCCTCAAACACGAACCAACCCAGCATCGTCATCTGCATCCAGCGCGAGATGTACGCGAAGAAGTTGCTCACCCACAGCAGGCGATAGTTGGGGTTCAGGAAGGCGTCGAATGTGTGGATTCTTCGCGGCATGCGTCTTTGCAAGGCTGAAGCTCCATACCTGAAATTGGCGGCAATTTGTTCAGGATATTCTATACCTATTGGGCATCGTCTAAAAGGCATAATTGACATCGATATGCAGGATAGGCAAGAAAAATCACCGCGCCTCATCTTGTATACCCTGTCCATCGGTGTAAGTAAGTGGGCAGGGCGCACCACACACGAGACTGATATTTGTTATAGTTGATAGGTTAAATGTTGACTTACTCCACTCGTAAGGAGCCCACCTTTGAGTTTCATCACTAGGCTCGCGCTTAGCAGGCAATCCGTAACCATACTGAGCATCATCCTCGTCTTCGCAGCTGGCATATACACCTACACCAACATGCAGCGGGAACTCTTCCCCGCTATCGAGTTTCCCAACATATTCATCGTTTCCGTCCTGCCCAACTCGGACCCGGAGACGGTGATGCGCGAGATTACCGTTCCCATCGAAGACGCCATCACCGGCATGACGGGCTTGAACGAGATTCAGTCCACCTCGACCGATACGCAGTCCGTCACCATCGCCACATTCGACTTTGATGTGGATATGGATGAAGCCAAGCGCGACCTCGAAAGCGCCATCAACGGAATTACGCTGCCGGACGATGCCTTCACCACGGTCAATCGCATCAACAGTGATGTTTTCCCCGTTATGCAGTTCACGATGTCCGGCGACGCGGACATTGTTACGCTGCAGCGCATCGCGGACGACATCATCGTGCCGCGCCTGAGTCAGGTCGATGGCGTCGCGGATGTGAGTGTGCTGGGGCGGTCTTACGAGCAGATTGATGTCTATGTGGACGCGGAAAAGGTCGAAGATTTCGGCATATCCCTGGGCGCCATATCAGACGCGATAAGCAATAACAATACCAACCTGCCGGCGGGCAACATAGATACGCGCGGCACGACTTATACCGTGCGCTCGGACGGCAGGTTCGGCTCGCTGCAGGACTTGCGCGACCTGACTGTCGGCTTCGAGCAGACAGGAGCCGCGTCTCCGCAAGGGCAGTCGCCGCTCGGCAAACGCCCGATATTCCTGTCGGATGTCGCGGAAATTGAACTGACCACATCACGGCAGCAGACGATAACACGCACCAACGGCAATCCTGCGCTCGGCATCATCGTCATCAAGGATCCGGACGCCAACACGGTTGATGTAACGGAAGCGGCGACCGCCGTGATGGACGAAATACTGGAATTCGGTGTGCTGCCGGAGTATGTGGAAATCGGTGAGCTGTCGAACGACGGGCCCATAGTGCGCGAGTCGCTGGACAACTTGCTGCGTGAAGGCACGCTCGGTTTCGTGTTTGCGGTGTTGGTCGTGTTCCTATTCTTGCTGAACATCAGCCCGTCGTTCTTCCGCGGCGTGGCGCTCGCGCTGCGTCCTACGGCAATCATGGCAGTGTCGATTCCTCTCAGCGTCATCACGGGTGTACTGCTGATGTCGTTCACTGATATATCGCTGAACTTCATGTCGCTCGCGGGCTTGGCTATTGCCGTGGGAAGGGTCGTGGACGACAGCATAGTGGTGCTGGAAAACATGTATCGGCACATCGAAGCGGGCGAAGAGCGCGTCAGCGCCGCGCTGTCCGCCACGCGCGAAGTTGGCGCGGCTATCATATCGTCCACGCTCACGACGGTTGCAGTGTTCATACCGCTGGCGTTCATACCGGGCATCGTAGGCGAGTTCTTCAGCCCATTCGCCATATCCGTTAGCCTTGCGCTCCTGGCGTCCACTTTGGTGGCGATAACCGCTGTGCCTGTGCTTGGCGCGGTGCTGCTGCGGCAGGGCGACATCGCGTCCGTAGGCGGCTCCACGGCAAGCGCTCGGTTCATGCAGCGTCTGTACTTGCCGGTATTGCGCTGGTCGCTGGGGCACAAGTTCGTCACGATTGTCCTTGCAATACTGACGGTCGCGGGAAGCCTCGGACTACTGACGATCATCCCGATAACCTTCTTCCCGTCCACCACGCCCGAATACCTGACCGTGGACATCGAATTGCCCATAGGCTCGACCGCAGCCCGCGCCTATGAAGAGGCGCTCGCGGTGGAAGAAGTTCTTGACGAATTCACGCAGCAGGGCATAATTTCTGTCTATCGCACCACACTGGGCGCTAGCTCAGATGAGTTTGGCAACTCAGGCGGGGCGGAAGGCTTCCACCTCACCGGCATATTCATCAGGCTGGCAGATCCCGAAAGTGCGCCGGAAGACATCGTGGACAGGTTGCGTGAAGCCATGCCGAACAGGGGCGACGATGTGTCTATCACCGTGCAAGGATTAAGCGAGGGACCGCCGTCCGAGCAGCTGGAAATCAACATCATTGGCAACGACTTCAACGACATCGCCGCAGTCTCACGCGAAATCGAGGCTAAACTGACGGACATAGACAGCATCATCAACATCGCCAGCAGCATATCGACGGGGCGCGAAGAAGTCGTAGTGGATGTTGACCCTATTCGAGCAGGCGAATATGGCTTGAACGCTCTGTTCGTCGGCTCACAGGTTACGCAGTATGTAACCGGCAGGGAAGTGTCGGAGATGGACATCGGCGGCGATACGCTGGGCATCGTCCTGCGCGGCAAGCGTGAATATGTGGACGACATCGAGAAGCTGCGGAACTTGCCAATCGAGAGCCAATTCGGGCAGGTCAAGCTGGGCGCCATCGCGGATATAGCCATCAAGACCGCGCCGTTGAGCATCAGTCGCTTCGACAATGACCGCTCCGCAACCATAACCGGGGTCATCACAGCTGCCGACACTCAAGCGGTTGGCGTGGAAGTCAGGCGCGCTATCGCAAGTGTCCAGGCGCCGCCGGGTGTGGAGGTCAAAGTCGGCGGCATATTCGAGCAGATTAACGAAGGCTTCCAAGACATATTCGTGGCAATGGCGGTGGGCATAGTGCTGGTGTATCTGGTGATGGTGGCGACGCTGGGCGCGCTGCGAACGCCATTCATCATCGTGCTGAGCCTTCCGCTCGCAATCGTGGGCGCATTCGTCGCGCTATTGGTAACCGGGCGCACGCTGAGCCTGTCCGCGATGATGGGCTTCTTGCTGCTGGTGGGTATCGTGGTTACGAACGCCATCGTGCTGCTGACCTTCGTGGAGCAGCTGCGAGCGCGAGGTTACAGCGTGTATGACGCGCTAATACAGGGCGGTCGCGTTCGGCTGCGTCCCATCCTGATGACCGCGTTCACGACCACATTCGCGCTAATCCCGCTCGCGTTGAGCACAACCCAAAGTGGCATCATCGGCGCAGAACTGGCGACAGTCGTCATAGGCGGCCTAGTAAGTTCGACCTTCCTGACACTCCTGGTAATTCCATCCGTGTACTGGATATTCAATGTATCCATCCCCGCCCTATTCGCCAGAATCGGCAGTCTTATACGCCACACATCCAGCCGCACCGCCGAAGCATCGCCATCGTCCGAATAACGCAGAGTCGTTGACAAATGCGGTGAAAATACCAACGCCAACATTTCCCATTCCTAATGTCCCTTCCCCACGAAGGGAGGCTAGGATGGGGGTGAAAACTCTAGCAATGACACTGCCAAACACAGCCCCAATACTCTTCTCCGCTACAATAGCAGCACACCTATGCCACAAAACGAAACCGCGAGCATCGAGTCCGATGGCAAGCGCATCGATTACACGATAGTTCGCAGCGCGCGCCGCAAGAAAACGCTCGAAATCACTATCGACCCGGAGATTGGCGTGTTGGTGCGCTCGCCGGCGAACGCATCGCGCAAGGAAATCGCCACGCTTGTGCATCGCCGCGCCGGCTGGATTTTACGCAGGACGGCGGAAGCGGCAGAGCCGCCTAGCGCGCGCCGCTTCGCGGATGGCGAGACGATGCCTTACCTAGGCAGCGAATATCCGATTGTCAACGCGCAGGCATTGTCCAATGCGCTAACGGTCAACCTTGTTGACGGCGCGTTTCGCATTTCGGCGCCGGTACACATCGGCGAAGAAGAACGAATCACTGCATCGCGCGAGGCTTTCGAACGGTGGTATCGCCAAGAAGCAGAGCGTCTGCTGCCCGATATGGTTGCGAATTGGCAAAGCAAGGTAAGCCGTCATAAGCCTTCGCGCGTTCTGATACGCAGCCAACGCAAGCGGTGGGGCAGCTGCTCGTCGGATGGCAGCATCCGCCTGAACTGGCGCATCGTAATGGCGGAGCCTGCGCTCATCGATTATCTGGTCGTACACGAGTTGGCGCACCTCGAAGTGATGAACCATTCGCCGCGCTACTGGGCGCATGTGGAGCGCGTGCTGCCCGACCACCGCGCGCGCCGCAAGCGCCTAAACGAAATTGGGATGCAGTTTTGGTTCTAAAACCGTTGGAAAAGTTTAGAACGCTACGCATGCCGAGTCCGTAACACGGACTCTTGGCTGAATCGCCCCTTGCACTCCTCCACAATTTCGTTCAGCCGTGTCAGGGGGTCCGTGTCTGGCTCGGGGAGAATCAGCGCCCTCTTGAAACGCTCGCGTACGCTCTCCCTGGAAGTTACGCCGCTGCCCTGCCGCATCGAAGGCCGACAGTCCGTCCGGAAAGCGCGGCGTTACGGTGTCCGGCAAGAACGCTCGCCAGTCGTAGTCGCTCACGCCCTCGGCATCGCCGATGTTTCGTCCGAAGATTAGACGGTATTCGTCGAAGCGATCGCTTCCATCAGGGCAATTCACTTAATCAGGTGAAGGCGTACAGACAAGCAGAATATACAGGCAAAGTGCAAGTACAACGTATATATGCAAACTTTTCATAACCAAGCGAATTCCTGTTATAGCGTGAATGCGTCGCCCGGATTATTTTGCCGTAGTGAATGCCGACACCCAGCACGGGTAGAAACCTGCGGAATGCGCGGCGCGCCGCGATGCTATGTTGTTGATGCTTGTGCCGTAGTATGGGACTTTTCCTGCGTCTAGCACGGCTCGCGCAGCCTGCGAAGTCAGTGCGGTTGCTATTCCCCTGTTCCTGTGCGACGGATGCACATCGACTCCGATTTGCCAGAGCGCATCCGCGTCTGCGCTTGCGGCTGCCACGCCGACGACCTCATCTGCGTGCAGCGCGACCGCCGCGACCGCGTCGTGACGCCCTTGCTCTGCGCGGTGCGGTGCGATCGCGTTCTGCCAGTCCGCAGGATTCAGCCCTTGCAGCAATTCGGCGCCGCCAATTTCAAGCGCGTATCCGGACGGCGCACTCCGATCAACCCAGCTCTGTTCGGAGACGACATTGTATGCATACGGCCCGTTCAGACGCAGCGAATAGGCATTCACATGTAGCGCCGCCGCGCCGAGAATGTCCGGGCTGAAGGCATCGTCAGCGTCCATGCCATGGAATATCTCAGTCGCCCAAGCGATGAATTGCGGAGTCGCAGCAACCACTACGCCTGTGCCCGTGCTCGCTATCGTCAAGATGTCGTCCGGCGTAGGGAATCGGCGTACGAGTGGATTACTGGCGCGGTCGGCTGTCAACTCGGAGATATGCACGCCTTCGGTTAGGAACGCGGCAGGATCGCAGCAAGATTCGGCGGCGAGTGTGGCAGTGATGAGTTCGGCGGCGGTCATGATATAAGTCGGCTTGTCGGTATTTCGGCTGGCGGTTTACGGCGGTCGGGGGATATGCCGCGGGTTCGTGATGGATATGGGACGGGGATTATTGCGCCAATTGAGAATACGGCTATATGAGGGTTACTTCGTTGCTCTGATGGAAAATATCTGCGGGTAGGATTCGTTGTATTCGGGGAGGCGCCAGCCGCCGTCCTCGCCTTGCACCATTGTGGGGAAGAAGCGGAAGAAGCAGTGTGTGAACTCGTGCAGATATTCTATTTGCAAGCCTGCTTTTGCCAGCGCGGTTACGATTTCGCCTAGGCTATGCTGCCATTCGTACACAGGACTTTCGATAGTGCCTTCGCCGGCGTAGCTTGGCTCGCCGCCTTCCCATAGCCACTCTTCGTTGAGATATGAGTATGTGGGGATTAGATTGCCAGCTTCGGACATCTCGAACACGTTCATCACAGGGTGCCCATCTGCAATGTAGAAAGTGCCGCCGGGCTTGAGGTGATTGGCGATGACTTCTGCCCACTTGTCCATATCCGGCAGCCAGCAGAGCACGCCGTATGAGGTGAACACGATGTCGAACTGCTCGTCGAGCACATCCGGCAGGTCGTAGATGTTGGAGCGGATGAAGCGCGTGTCCAACCCTAGTTCGGCGCTCAGCGAACGCGCTAGGTCGATTGCGGCGTCGGACAGGTCAACGCCTGTAGCCTTCGCGCCCAGCCGCGACCACGACATGGTGTCCAGCCCGAAATGGCACTGCAAATGCAGCAGCGTCTTGCCCGATACATCGCCTACCTCGCGCAATTCCAAATCGTGCAGCGTCATGCGCCCCGCCTTGAAACCATCAACATCGTACAGTTCGGACGCGGCGTGTATGGGCGTGCGCTCGTTCCAATTGGCTCGGTTGATTCGGACTTGCTCTTCCAGCACGGTGATACGCTCCTGCGGCGATAGTTGAGTGAAGAATGCGGTGCGCTAATGGCGCGTGATAACGCGCGGGAGCGACATTGCGGCGGAAAGGACGGGGAACAATGCAGGAAGCGGCGCAATCAAGGCTTGCAAATTATGCGCGCTTCAAGCGTTCGAGTGGCGACCCCGACCGGATTTGAACCGGCGATCTCTGGCTTGACAGGCCAGTATGTTAAACCGCTACACCACGGGGCCGCATTAGAGAGTGCATGGCGAACAACCGACTTGCGCGCCGTGACTGTCTATTGATGTTAGCGCGTAACGGGGTACAGGTCAACCTTTTTCGGACAGTTGACAGATAAAGATAAAGGATTTCATATGGACATACAGGGTAGGCAGGATGATGTGGGCCGCGCCCTATCCCGTACATCTTGCTATCGATGTTAGTGACAGCAAAACGCCGCCCGCGACTGGCATCGAAGGGCGGCGTAAACCGTAGCGTAGATCGGTTAGCTGATTGCTTGCTCGATGCTCTTCTGTATGCTCTGCTTCGGAAGCGCGCCCACTATCTGGCCGGCGACCTTGCCCTCGTCGAAAATAAGCAACGCGGGAATGCCCCTAATGCCATAGTTGATAGCAGTCTTCGGGTTGGTGTCCACATCCAGCTTGGCGAATTTCACCTTGCCGGCGTACTCGGCAGCAAGCTCGTCCACCACCGGCGCGATAGCCTTGCAGGGGCCGCACCATTCCGCCCAGAAGTCCACGACTACGGGTGTGTCCGAGTTCAAAACATCCTGATCGAAGCTACCGTCTGTTACCGCAAATGGCTTTGACATCTAAATATGTTCCTCCAAATCTATGCTCGAATATGAATCATTGGTAAATTGAATTGGCGCGTTCACCGCGCAGGCACACCGAAAACTAGCTCGGTCGTTCCTTGCGCTCAATCTCGCGCTCTTCTGCCTTGTGGCGCAACGGTCGGCCCTTGTCCGGCGTGGGGTCTTCCACCAAGCCGTACATCTCAAGCCCTTCGTGTCCCTCCGGAAGGTACTCCGTAATCGGCAATCCGTCCTCGGTCACGAATAGCAGGCAGTGGCAGTACTTGTAGATTTGCATGTCGTCGCACGCGCACATCCATGTGCGATGCTTCTTCTCTTCCTCTTTGTCCGGGTAGAAACGGCACGGACAGAGCGGCCTGCCTATCGTATCGATATTCTCCGCAAGCCCGAGAATCACCGCGTCCGTAACGCCCTCGCCGGGATGAGTGAAGGTACCGGACTTCTGGCAATATTTCTCCACGAAGACTCGCATTCGGTTCATGGACTTGTCGCTGTGTTGCTCTCGCATCGCCTCTCCTCTCTGTTTCAGTGTCGATGCCTTGTGCGCCGAACCGCGCCGCCTGGCGGCGATCGCTTGCCTGTCACTAACCGTCGCTGTTATCTGTCTGTCATCATCTGACGATGGTAGCGAACGCCATGAACAAGAGCATCAGCGCGAAGCCGAAGCCACTCATCCATCGCATCTCGTTTCACAATTCGCGCATTTCAATACGCATCGCGTCAATGCTGCGCTCTATCTTGCTGTCGAAGAAATTGAGCAAGTCAACATGCGTAATACGGTCATGTGGTTCGTCTGCCAATGTGCCAGGCCTTTATTGGCTGCTCGCGGGATGGAAATGGTGGGCGGTATAAGACTTGAACTTATGACCTCTACGATGTCAACGTAGCGCTCTTGCCAACTGAGCTAACCGCCCATATCCTATTCACATGGTAGATTTCAGTTTAACAAATCTAGCATATCCTGTCTATTATCGCTTGTCGTATCCTCGCGTCTTTCGATTAGTCATGTCATTTCAAGCGAAGCGAGAAATCTAAACGCGTTGACTACGGACAGGCTTGTTTCCATACAGCGATTTTAGACCCTTAACTTCGTTCAGGGTGCCAACCGATAATCCCTGTGGCGTATCCTCCTACTATCCATCAGGTCCGTTCTGTTTCTATGCAAGCATGTTAGAATGCACAGGTACGCAGCGGCGAAATCTTGGACGCGATAGATATGTCGGAACCGTATCTGCACAGGCTGACAATGCACGATGGCGCACTGTGGTTATACTGCGGCCCCGGCCGCGGGCTTGCCGTATTGAGATTTGATTCCGGGGATGTCGTTTGTCGCTTGATTAGAC
>VXRI01000134.1 GCA_009838595.1 Chloroflexota bacterium
TGGGATGAAAAGTATCTGCTGAAAATCCTCACTCGGTAAAATGCGATTGCCCTGAAATAGCAGCGAGACATTGACGAGATTCTTGTCACTCTAGTCGCTATGCCAAATGCGCGGACAGCCACCGTCCCACTTCCCGTACTGACATTCCCTTTCGCCGCGCGTAATCCTGGACTTGGTCTGTGCCGATGCGTCCTACGCCAAAGTACCGGGTTGCCGGGTGCGCGAAATACAGGCCGGCGGTGGATGCCGTGGGTAGTATGGCGTAGTTCTCAGTGAGTTGCGTTCCGATGCGCTGTTCGGCGTCTAGGATATTCCACAGCGTGGCGTTCTCGGTGTGGTCGGGGCAGGCAGGGTATCCGAATGCGGGCCGAATGCCCTGGTATTCTTCCTTTAGCAGGTGCTCGTGGTCGAGGCGCTCGGCTGGTGCGTAACCCCAGAATTCGCGCCGCACGCGTTCGTGAAGCCTCTCGCTGAACGCTTCCGCCAACCTGTCGGCGAGCGCTCTAGACAATATCGCGTTGTAGTCGTCGTTCGCTGCTTCGCGTGATGCCGCGTATTCGTCGCCGCCGATTCCCGCCGTCACCGCGAACGCGCCGATGTAGTCCACGCTTCCCATGTGCTTGGGTATCATGAAGTCCGCTAGACAGAAGTCCTGCTGTGGCAAATTCGCGCGCTGGCGAGACTTATCCCACTGCTGGCGCAGGAAGTGGAAGGTCGCCAAGATTTCGCTGCGGCTGTCGTTCGTATAGATCTCCACATCGTCGCCCACGGAGTTCGCTGGGAAAAAGCCTATCACCGCGCGGGCGGTCAACGCCTTCTGTTCGATCATCTCGCGCAGCAGTGATTGGGCGTCGTCGAACAACTTCCGCGCTTCTCTGCCGTATGTCGGGCTGTCGAATATCGCCGGGTACGCGCCGCGCAGCTCCCATGCGCCGAAGAACGGCGTCCAGCTGATGTAGTCCACTAGCTCGTCGAGTGGGTAACTGTCGAATACCTTGGTGCCTTGTAATATCGGTCGTGATGCAACTTTGGATGCGTCGATTTGCCAGCGCCGCGACCGCGCCTCTTCCAGAGAGAGCAGATGGGACTGCGCTCTGCGTGATTCACGGTCGGCACGGATTGCGGCGTATCGCTCCGACGTCTCTTTCAGCGTGCGCTGCCGCGTGTCGTCGCTAACTAGTGCGTTCATTGTGGTGACGGATCGCGACGCGTCCCGCACATGGATGACGCCATTCGGGTATTCCGGAGCGATTCGCACCGCCGTGTGTGCGGGCGATGTCGCCGCGCCGCCGATGAGCAGCGGAATTTCGAATCCCTGCCGGTTCATCTCGCGCGCCACCGTTATCATCTCGTCCAGCGAGGGCGTTATCAGCCCGCTTAGGCCGACCACATCGGCATCAAACTCACGCGCAGTGTCGAGAATGTGCTGGAACGGCGCCATCACTCCAAGGTCGATAACCTCGTAATTGTTGCAGCCCAGCACCACACCTACGATGTTCTTTCCGATGTCGTGCACATCGCCCTTGACGGTGGCGAGCACAATCTTGCCGTTGGAACGCAGCGCGTCTTCACCGTCGTTCTCGATGTCGATGTGCGGCACTAGCACGGCGACCGCCTTCTTCATCACGCGCGCACTCTTGACCACTTGCGGCAAAAACATTCGCCCCGAGCCGAACAAGTCGCCGACCACATCCATGCCCGCCATTAAGGGACCTTCGATGACGTGCAGAGCACGCTCAGACGCGAGCCGTGCCTCTTCGACATCGCCTTCAATGTATGCGTCGATTCCGTTGATTAGCGCGTGTTGTATGCGTTCTTCAACGGGCAATTCGCGCCAAGAATCAGTTGATTGCTTGCCGGATTTGTCATCGTCACGCTGTTGCAGCGTGCCACTTTCCGCGATTGCCAGCAGCCGCTCGGTGGCGTCGTCTCGCCTATTGAGAATCAGGTCTTCCGCAGCATCGCGGAGCGCCGAGTCTATCGCTTCATAGACTTGCAGCTGACCGGCGTTGACGATGCCAAAGTCCATTCCGGCATTGATGGCATGATACAGGAATACCGTGTGCAGCGCTTCCCTGACCGGGTCGTTGCCTCTGAACGCAAATGACACATTGCTGACACCACCACTCACATGCGAGTGCGGATAGCGGCGTTTTAACTCCCGTGTGGCTTCAATGAACGCGAGAGCGTAGTCGTTATGCTCTTCGATTCCGGTGCCAATGGCGAAGATGTTCGGATCGAAGATGATGTCCTGCGGCGCGAAGCCGGCTTGCGTGGTGAGAATGTCGTATGAACGCGCGCAGATGGCAACCTTCCGATCGGCTGTATCTGCCTGCCCGTCTTCGTCGAATGCCATCACCACGACCGCCCCGCCGTACCGCCGTATCGTCTGCGCTTGCCGTAGGAACTCACTCTCGCCTTCTTTCAGCGATATGGAGTTGACTACGCCCTTACCCTGAATGCACTTCAGCCCCGCTTCGATGACGCTGAATCGGCTGCTGTCAATCATAACCGGCACGCGTGAGATGTCAGGCTCGGCGGCGAGCAGCATCAGGTAGCGCTCCATCGCCGCCTCTGAATCCAGCATGCCCTCGTCCATGTTGATGTCCAAAATCTGCGCGCCGTCTTCGACCTGCTGTCGTGCGATGGCGATGGCTTCTTCGTACTTGCCGCTGCGTATGAGACGCCTGAACCGCGCGGACCCGGTAACATTCGCCCGTTCTCCAATGTTTGCGAAGTTGGAATCGGGCCGAACTTCAAGCGCTTCTAAACCGCTTAGTACGGTGTTCCCGGTAGGTTCAGGACGGCGGCGTGGCGCAGCGCCGTTTACGGCGTCTGCAATTGCGCGCGTGTGCTCCGGTGTCGAACCGCAGCAACTGCCTACGATATTTGTCAGTCCGCTTGCGGTGAAATCGGCAATGTTGGCGGCGAAGTGCGACGCGGATTCGTCGTATTCTCCGAATTCGTTGGGAAGTCCGGCATTCGGGTGGCACGATACGAAGTGCGGCGATACGGCGGACACCGCGCTCAGGAACGGTCGTATCTGGTCGCTGCCTAGCGAGCAGTTGATACCTAAGCTAAGCAGCGGCATGTGCGACATGGACGCGCAGAACGCCTCGGCTGTCTGCCCGGACAGGTTGCGTCCGCTAAGGTCAACGGCGGTAAACGAGACCATTATCGGCACGCGGGTGCAAAGCTCATTGCATACTGATTCGATGGCGTACAGCGCGGCTTTGGCGTTAAGCGTGTCAAAAACCGTCTCTACCATCAGGATGTGTGCGCCGCCGTCCAGTAGCCCTCGAACCGCTTCGGAATACGCGGCGACCATCTCGTCGAAAGTAACATCGCGGTATGCCGGATCGTTCACATCGGGCGATATGGACAGTGTCTTGTTCGTAGGTCCGATGCTGCCCACTACGAATCGGGGCTTGTCCGGGTTGCGCCGTGTGAATTCGTCCGCGGTCTCGCGCGAAATCTGCGCCGCAGTCCGATTTATCTCATATGCGTAATCTTCTATGCCGAATTCTATCAAGCCGTAGGTTGTCGCGGTGAAGGAATTCGTGGTCAGGATGTCCGCGCCGGCCTCGAGGTATTGCCGTTGAGCGTCTCGGATGATTTCGGGCTGCGTCAGGCACAGCACATCGATGCAGCCGCGTAATTCGTGAGTATGGTCAGCAAATCGTTCGCCGCGATATTCCGCTTCCGTAAGCCCCAGGTCTTGCAGCATCACGCCCCACGAGCCGTCCATAACCATGATGCGCTTTTGTAGTATGCGCTCAAGTTCATCGGTGCAGTCGTAGATGCAAGGCGTATCCGCCCGTTGCTTGTCCAACGCCATGTCTGTCATTGATTGGTCCGTGTCTATAGCAATGCTCGCGTTAGCTATGGTGAAGAACCTCTTCCCGCTTGACGGCGGAAGGTTACGATGAGGTGCAGAGCGCCAACAGCACTATGCTTGTGCCTCATTAGCAATACTGCACTGCGAAAATACAGCGTTTCCCTTTCAGGTAGTAGGAAACGCTGCATTTTCGCTTGTATCTGAAATATGTCTGACGAACTGTGCCTAGACGACGAGCGGCGTGCCTTCGCGGTTTGCCCACTCGCCCATAGAGCCGTCGTAGTTTCGCGCCCGGTCGTATCCGAGCAGGGTCAGGATGAACACGCCGTGCGCCGCACGGATGCCGCCCTGTCAATAGGTGATGATTTCCTTTTCCGGCGTCGCACCTACATTGGCAAGCATCGCACGGAGTTCGTCCGCAGGCTTGATAGTCTGATGACTGTCGTCAGTGATGAAGTTCAGCCATTCAAGGTGAACGGCGCCGGGGATTCTGCCCGCACGGGCGTTGCCGCGCGAATTGCTGCCGTCCCACTCGCCGTCCGAACGCACATCGAGGAACACTATATCGTCGTTGCCCACATTGGCGACGCCGTAGTCAAGTGTGCAGACGAGGTTGTCGTTGGCTCGTGGCGTGAATGTAACATCCGCGTCCGCCGCCGCGCTGATAGATGTGGGGCGGCCTTCGTCGTACCACTTTTTCCAGCCGCCGTTGAGCACCTTCACATTCGTGTGTCCGTAGTAGTTGAGCACCCACCAGAAACGGGTTGACCACAAGCCGCCGTTGCTGTCGTATGAAACGACGAGAGTATCGTCGCCGATGCCCATGCGCTCCATCAATTCCTTCATCGTGTCCGGCGGCGCGACCAGAGGATTTTCGCGTGGGTCGCTATCGTAGCCCGGCTCCTTGATGTAATGGTGCACCGGAATGCCCACCGCGCCCTTGATATGCGCCCTACCGTAAGCGTCATACGGGTCGCAATCGACGATGCGAATGTCCGAGTTGTCTAATCGGGCTTCTAGCCAGTCTCCGTCAACCAAAATGTCCGGTTTCGCGTATCCCTGAGTCGTCATATAGTTGCCTCTTGCCTGAGTGAATCGCACCGAGCCTTGTATTCCGTATTATACCAGACCTCGCGATGTTGGCGAAATCGTCTCCTTCAGGGTTGTATTGGTAATGTGAACAAGCACAGGATTGAATTGACAAGATAGTGCCAGCCTGCTCTCGTTTCATTCCCGGTCAAGGAATCAATCAGTCGTCCGGATAGCGATATTCTCGTATGCCGCGCACTGTCAACCACACTATTAGCACCACGGCGATGCCTATGCCGCCGCCGAGTATCAGCGTATTGTCCGCGCCGATTAGATCGGACATCAGCCCGACTTCGAGCGTGCCAAGGTTGTTCGCGGTCATAGCGGATACAGACGAGAAGCTGACAGCGCGCCCTCGCATGTTGTCCGATGTGGTGAGCTGCACGGTCGTCTGGCGCGTGGCCATTCCTACGGCGTCCGATGCGCCAAGCCCGGCAAGAATTATTAGCCCAAGCCACAGCGCCGTGGTGAATCCGAGCGCGATGAGTAGGGACGCATATATAAGCGTGGCGATGACGACCATCATGCCCTTGCGCCGAAAATTCGTCAGGAACAGCACCGAGAATGTGCCGAGTATGCCGCCTGCCGAGTTCGCAGCGTTCATGTAGCCTACGGTAACCGCGCCGCCCTTGAACAGCCTGTCCGCGAATAGCGGCAATATCTGCCGGTAATGGCTAACGATGGTTACTCCGATGTCCATCGCGTACAAGCCGGGCAATATGGGATGCCCTTTGACATACCGGAAGCCGTCTATGATGCGCTTGATGACCGAGCCTTCTTGCTGCCTGTCTTGCGGAATGCCCGAAGTGCGAATCAGCAACGGCATTACGACGCTCGGCAGCGCGATGAGCGTGGTTATGCCGAATATGTAGGCGTAGTTGTTGTTGAGCAGATACACGGCTGCGGAGAACGCCAGCGGCGCCGCCACTGCGCCAATCTGGAATGTTGCGGTGTTCAGCGCTACGGCGTGCATAAGGTGCGAGCGTGGCACGACATTTGCGGTCAACGCTGAACGCGACGGATTGCCCAGTGTGCTGGACACGCTCAGGATGGCGGTTACTAAGTAGATGTGCCAAGGGCGCAGGCTGTCGGTCGCTGCCAGCACCGTCATCACGCCGATGAGCACAACACTGGCGAGCTGCGTGTATGCCATCAGCTTCTTGCGGTCGATTTGGTCGGCAAGCGCGCCGCCGTATAGGATTGCCGGTAGTTGCACCAGCAGTTGCACTCCGCCAAGCAACCCCAATTGCAAGCCCGATCCGGTGGCTTCATATAGCCACACGGCGCTGACCAGCGTTCGCATCTGCATCGTGAGCATTTGCGCCACGCCGGACAGCCACAGCATGCGGTAGTCGCCGTACGCGAGCGCAGACCACGGCATCAGCCATCGCCCCCGTGCCGGAGGAGGCGAGCTGCCTCTACCTGTACGCTCTATCCTACGCCTTCTAATGAATCGCAACGGTCACTCGAAGGTGTGGAGTGGTAATCTGACAATTCATTGCGAGGAATTATACTCGCGCACCGAACACTGGCGCAAAGAATACTCTGTTCAATAAGCGATCTTCCTGTGAGAGACCCGCAAGTCTCTTTCCTAATTGAACACAGGTTAGGATGGGAGCAAGTTGATCAGACAATCGAGCAACGAATTCTTAACCGGATTGAATCTCTACCCATCAATGCCTACAATGGCATTAGCGAAGCAGTCAGAATACAGACAATAAGTGGGCATCAACTATGAGCAGCCACATAGACTCCGTAGCCATCGCGATAGCTGATCTTGACAGCCGCCAAGTACTGCCGCGCATCTGGCAACTAGATCATACCGTCTGGAAGTCCGACCCGTCTGAGATTGTCGATAGACTTGGCTGGCTCACCGTTGCGGGCGAAATGAGAGGACGCGCCGCCGAACTGCGAGCCTTCGCGGATGAAGTGAAAGGCGACGGCTATAAACTTGTTGTACTGCTGGGAATGGGCGGTAGCAGCCTTGGCGCGTTGGCACTGCAATGCATGTTCGGCAGCGAGGACAGATACCCGGAACTGCTGGTGCTGGACACTACGATTCCGGACACCATTGCGGAGGCATCGGGGACAATCGCCTGCACCAACACGTTGTTCATCGTTGCGTCCAAGTCCGGCACGACCATTGAGCCGAATATGCTCTATCGTCACTTCCGCGCCGAAGTCGAACGCGAACTTGGCGCTGCTGACGCCGGACGGCATTTCGCCGCGATATGCGATTCTGGCACAGCGCTAGAAAGTTTGGCGGAAGAGCAAGGATTTCGGCGCGTTTTCACAAACCCGGCAGAGATCGGTGGGCGATACTCGGTACAATCACTGTTTGGGCTTGTGCCGGCGGCTCTGATGGGCATTGACATCGCCGTGTTGTTGGATCGCGTAGTTGCGATGGGCGCTGCGTGCGCTCCGACCATACCCACGCAAGATAATCCCGCCGCGTGGCTTGGCGCTGTCATCGGTGCGAATGCCGTAGCCGGGCGCGACAAGCTTACCATCGTCTCGACACCATCGCTTGACGGCTTTGGGTTGTGGGTTGAGCAACTCTTGGCGGAAAGCACGGGCAAAGATGGCAGGGGAATCGTGCCGGTCGCGGGCGAACCGTCTCTCGATGTCGATGCTATCGGTGATGACAGGTTGTTCATCTATGAACGGTTGAATGGCGATGATACGGCGGACACGGACGCGTACATCGACCGCGTTGAATCTGCCGGCATTCCTAGTGTCAGGTTGATGTTGGAAGACAGGTACGATATCGGCGGAGAGTTCCTGCGCTGGCAGTTTGCCACCGCAGTCGCTGGTAGCCTGCTCGGAATTCACCCATTCGACCAGCCGGATGTGCAAAGCGCAAAAGACAACACCGAGCGGCTGCTCGCCGAATACCAAGCCACGGGAATAGCGCCATCATTGGATATCATTGGTTCGCTGTCTGCACTGATAAATGAAGCGTGCGACGGGGACTATATCGCCATTACAGCATTCGCTAAGCCGACTGTCGAATTGGAATCTGCGATTGATTTCCTGCGCGACAAGATTACCGCGACATGCGGTGTTGCTACAACGTTCGCCTATGGGCCGCGCTATCTGCACTCCACTGGGCAACTGCACAAGGGCGGTGCGGCGAACGGCCTGTTTCTGCAATTGACGCAGCTTGACGGCGCCGATGTTACAATACCTAGCGCGGCGTTCACATTTGGCACGCTTGCCGCGGCGCAGGCAAGAGGAGACCTTGACGCGCTAGCCGCGCTGGGTCGTCTAGTCGCGCGTATCAATCTGCAACGCGATGCGGCGCAGACAATTCACGAGCTCGCGAACAGCCTTGGCTGACGCGCATGGATTTCGCATCGTATCCTGGAGGATGGCATCTTGGAACTTGGAATGATAGGGCTTGGGCGAATGGGCGGCAATATGACCTTGCGCTTGCTGCGCGGCGGGCATCGAGTCATTGCTTTCGACCCGGACGAATCCGCTCGTCAAGTGGCTGATAGAGGCGGCGCGGTCGCTGCTGGTTCCATCGGAGCTCTTGTATCGCTGCTCGCGCCGCCTCGCGTGGTGTGGGTTATGGTGCCGGCGGGTGACACCACAGACAGCACGATAAATACCCTATCCGGTTCGCTATCCGCGGGCGATACCGTAATCGACGGCGGCAATTCCAACTACAAAGACACAATTCGCCGCGCCGGCGCCTTGCAAGAGCAGGGCATTTCGATGCTAGACGCCGGCACGAGCGGCGGCATTTGGGGGCTAACAGAGGGCTATAGCCTGATGATTGGCGGTGATGCTGATGCCTACGCGCGGCTCGAACCGATATTCCGTACGCTCGCGCCGGGCGAAGACATTGGCTATGGCCATGTAGGACCGGCCGGAGCGGGGCATTTCGTCAAGATGGTGCACAACGGCATTGAGTATGGAATGATGCAAGCGTTCGCCGAGGGCTTCGAGCTGATGGAAGCCAAGCAGGATATGGACTTGGACCTGGCGCAAATCGCGCATATATGGCGTTATGGCAGCGTCGTGCGCTCTTGGCTGCTCGATCTGACAGCGGCGGCGCTGGACGAAGACGGCGATCTGGCAGGCATACAGGCGTATGTTGAAGACTCCGGCGAGGGGCGCTGGACGCTCGAATAGTCCATAGACCTTGCCGTGCCTATGCCTGTAATCGCTGCATCGTTGCAGGCGCGCTTTAGGTCGCGTCAGGATGCGCCGTTCGGAGCGAAACTGCTCGCAGCGATGCGCAACCAATTCGGCGGGCACAGCGTGCGCAGGACAGAGTGATGGGTACGCCAAGCACAAGCATCGTCATATTCGGCGGCACGGGCGATCTCGCGCAGCGCAAGCTAATACCCGCGCTGTTCGAGTTGACTTACCGCAAGCGCATACCAGACAACCTGCGGGTCGTCTGCTTCGCGCGGTCGAACTTCAATAGCGAATCCTACCGCGAGTTCATGTGGAACAAAGTCAGCGAATTCCGTGATCTTGCGGCGCAGCGTGATGCTTGGCGAGAGTTCGCAAGTCGCATATATTACATTCGCGGCGATCTTGGCACGGCGGGCGGGCTTGGCATTCTGAAGCGAGGCTTGCAGGCGCTTGACGGCGGCGCGGATGTTCCTACGAACTGGCTATTCTACCTATCCATCGCGCCCTGGCTGTTTGAGACTGCGGTCAGAAACATCAAGGCGCAAGGTCTCGCGGATGAGAGGACGGGCTGGCGCAGGGTCGTCATTGAGAAACCATTCGGTAGTGATTTGCGCTCCGCTGTCGAGCTAGACAAGCTGGTCGGGCAGGTGTTCGACGAGAGCCAGGTCTATCGCATAGATCACTATTTGGGCAAGCACATGGTGCAGAACCTTCTGGTCTTCCGCTTTGCGAACGCGATTTTCGAGCCGCTGTGGAATCGCAACTATATCGACAATGTGCGCATTACTGTCGCCGAGGAGATTACGGTGGAAGAGCGCGGCGGGTACTACGATGAATCCGGTGTGGTGCGCGATATGGTGCAAAATCATTTGCTTCAGCTGCTGACGCTGGTGGCTATGGAACCGCCGAACAACGCTGACTCTGAGTCGCTTAGGAA
>VXRI01000089.1 GCA_009838595.1 Chloroflexota bacterium
ATATTAAAGTACGGCGCACAGGGAACGGGTGGAAGCGGGCGATACGGGCGTATTTTACTACTTTGCCAAATGCAATCCTGTGTTTTTATAAGCCACCGTTCCGTTTTGTCAATTACACTCCTAGTGCCAGGAGCACGGTCGTTTCAGGTCATTCCTCGCCTCGCTACGCTGCATTCGGATTGACATTTCGAATGGTCGTGCAATTCGGAGCTGACAGCCATTGTAAGCACGCGGCATTTGTTATAACACTTTGCACCAGGCAGCCCTTTCCCCCTTAACAGGCGGAAAGCTAGAATAGGGGCGGAAAATGCCGCACAATGCCGCTGCTCGCTCTAACTTGGCACTTCGCACTATGGAACGATATAATCAAAATTCAGGATCAACAGTACCGCTGATAAATGCGACACACAGACAAGGCAATGAAATGCAAGGACGGGAGAACGGCATGGCAAGCCCACAGTTAAAAGACCTTTATGAGCTGTTCGCGGAACGCGCGGCGGCAGCAGCCGGAAGCACGCCTACCCTTGAGCAGAGACGCGAGAGCATTAATCTCCTGGGGCAGAGATTCGAGAGCCTAGACGGTACACGCACGGAGGCGGTCAATGCGGACGGCGTGCCGGCGGAATGGGTGTCCGCGCAGGGCGCTGACAACGGCACGGTGCTGTATCTGCACGGCGGCGGATATGTTATCGGCTCGGTGATTAGTCATCGTGGCATGGCGGCGAATCTTTCGCGTTCGAGTGGATGCCGCGTGCTGACAGTCGATTACCGGCTTGCGCCGGAGCATAAGCATCCCGCGCAGGTGGAAGACGCGCAGACTGCATACCGCTGGATGCTGAAGCACGGTGCAGACCCGTCGACGACCATAGTCGCAGGCGATTCCGCAGGCGGCGGTCTCACAGTCGCAACGCTGCTCTCGGCGCGGGACGCCGGCGATCCGCTGCCTGCCGCAGGCGTGTGCATATCGCCATGGGTCGATATGGAAGGCATGGGCGAGTCAATGAATACGAAGGCAGGCGTCGATCCGACGGTTTCAAAGGCGGGCTTGCTGGACATGGCGGCGCACTTTCTAGGCGATGGCGACAGGCGCGACCCACTCGCCGCGCCACTGTACGCCGACCTTGCCGGACTTCCGCCACTGCTTATTATTGTCGGCACTGCGGAAGTACTGCTCGACGATGCGGTAAGACTACACGAGAAGGCAGAGACCGCCAGTGTGAGCAGCAGATTGAAAATCTGGGAAGACATGGTGCACATCTGGCCATGGTTCGCGCCGTTCCTGCCCGAAGGTCAACAAGCGATGAAGCAGATGGGCGATTTCATCAAGGAACAGATCTGCGCGGCTAGCTTTTGGAAAGAAAGTGTCGCTATCAAGCATACGACATCAGGCATTGGTCAACGGACACGGCGATAATCGAAAGCCGCCGGGGATTGGCAGTAGATGAGCAGTCTTACATCGACGAGAGTCCGGCACACGGACTATAACGACGCACAAGAATATTACATGGACGAAGGAATGGGCGACGGCTTGCCAGTCGTGCCGCCCACTGAGGCAAAAGTCCACGCGATGCTCGACTATGTGGGGATGCAGCCGTCTGAAGTCATCGCCGAAGAGGGCGTGCGCGGCGTCAACTTCACCGCGGAGAAGGTTGCCATTAACGCGGTTATGGCGGGATGCAAGCCCGAGTATATGCCGGTCGTGGTAGCGGCGGTGCAGGCGGTATCAGAAGAACCGTTCAACTTCCACGCGAACAGCACATCGACCAACGGCGTGGGCGTGCTGGTCATCGTCAGCGGCGACATCGCCAAGCGCATCGGCATCAACTCCGGCACCGTTGCTATGGGACACGGCTTCCGCGCGAATGCCACCATTGGACGCGCGATGGGACTAATCAAGATAAATGCTTACGGCTCGGTGCCGCACGGCATGGACAAGAGCACATTCGGACATCCCGGCAAGTATTCGTTCTGCTTCGCAGAGAACGACGGTGTTATACCCTGGGAACCGTTGCGCGTTGAGAAGGGATACGCCGACTCGGACAGCACCGTAACAGTGTTCGCGGCGAACTCACCGGTGCAGGTGAACACACAGAACGAAAGCGCGCCCGAAGATTTCCTAAGCATTGTGGCAGACGCTTCAATCGTGCTGGGCGAGCGGCACTCCGAATTCGTGCTCGCGCTCAGCCCGGAGCTGATGAATTACGTCCGCAGTGCCGGCTGGTCGAAACAGCGCATCAAGGATTTCGTGCTCGAACGCGGCACTCGCACAGGACGAGAGCTGAATGAGAAGCACCGCCGCATAACGCTGTATAAGGGCGACGACCTCGACAGGCGCATGCCGGTCGTCTCAAGCACGGACGAGATAACCGTCGTTGGAGTGGGCGGTGATGCGGGTCCATTCGCAATGCTAATCGGCGCGTGGGGCGATGTCATTTCCATCACAAAGAAGATTCAGACATAGGCGGCGATGTCATAAGTTCTTTCTCTCCTTAACGGGGTTGACGGAGGGCTTAACGGGGTTGACGGAGGGAAGTCAAGATGAGGGTAATAAAGCCTCAGAACCCTCGACCGCAGGCATTCGTAGTAACTCATCGCCTTGCACAAAGCAATCGTAAAGTGGTTCAAAATACAAAGGTGAACGCAATGGCGCAACAGAACGAACTGGTTACACTAGACCCGCGCGGCGGCAGCACGCACGAAGACACGGGCATCGCAACCCGCCCGGCAAGCCTAGACGGGCTCGTCATCGGGCTTCTGTCGAACAACAAGCCGAACTCCGAACTGCTGCTGAGCGATGTTGCGGGCTTGGTCGGAGAGCAGTATGCCATCAAGGAAATCGTTGAGGCGAACAAGGGCAGCCACCGCGTCCCTGCGCCACCAGAGATGATTTCCGACCTTGCGGAACGCTGCGATGTGGTGATTACCGCAACCGCTGAATGAGGGAGCTGCACATCCTGCTGTATGCAGGACGCAGCATCACTCGAAAGACTGGGCATTCCCTGCTCTGTGCTGGTAACGAAGCCGTTCAACACGCAGGCGCGCGCTATGACGAACCTACTGGCGATGCCGGGATACGAATACGCCGTCATCGGGCATCCAATGGGAAGTCTGACTGAAGAAGAGGTTATGGCGCGAGCGCAGGAAGCATTCCCGCAAACGCTAAGCCAGCTGATACGCTAGTCGCGTATATCTCTACCTTTTCTCAGTACTTTACTATATTAGATTAGCGGCGAATCGTTGGCGGTAGGTTAGCGATTCGCTGCGACGAACTCGCGCACTTCCGGCATCGACGGCATCGCCGCGGTGTCCCCGTGCCGCGTGCAAGTCAGCGCGCCGCACACATTCGCCACTTCAAGCGCGTGCTCGAGCATCGGTGCGCGCACTGCAGCGTCAAGTCGCAGGTAGCAGCGCGCATCCGTCCACTCCAGAATGCCCCCGAGCATCCCTGCGACAAATGCGTCCCCTGCCCCTACGGGATCAACCACATCAACTGTGTATCCACTGTGCCTAAGCAGATTCGCGCCATCGAATGCAACCGCGCCTTCCATCCCACGCGTTACAACGACTAGACCACCATTCATGACTTGGAAGTAGCTCGCGTATTCTTCCGCGCTCCAATTCCAGCCCCAAATCGCCTCCGCTTCGTCGTGTCCCAGCTTGAATATATCGGCGTATTTCGCCATGCGCTCAAATATCGGTCGGCATTCTGCAGGCGACCACAGTTGCTCACGGTAGTTTAGGTCGAAACTGACGGTGATTGCGCTGTCTCGCGCATGCTGCATTGCTTGCATCACGGCATCGTGGCAGGCGCCGCTGAGCGCCGGTGTGATGCCCGTGACATGCAAGATGTCAGCGTCTTGCAGGTGCGGCTGAACATCGGCGAATGTCAGGCGGCTTGCCGCGCTGCCATTGCGGAAGTAAGTCTTGAAATGCTCGCCGTCTATGTGATGATTCAGATACGAGATGCCGGTATTCTCGCCATCGTATCCTTGCGCCCGCACGCTTATGCGACCTTCCAATTCATCAAGCACAAACTTGCCCGCTTCATCGTCGCCCAGCCTGCTGACCCACACCGCTTCCACTCCTGAAATACCTAATTTCTGCAGACCAACGGCGACATTGGACTCTGCTCCGGCGCAATCCAGCATATACGCGCCTTCATCACCATAGACGCCAATGAAGTCCGCGTTATATTGTCCCATTGTTTCACCGAATGTCAGGAACTTCGTCATCTGCCTGCCTCGCGCGCCAGTACATGTGATGGGTGTGATAGGCGCATTATCATGGCAAGCGATGTTGATAATCAAGTGGCGTTAGTTGCGATTGTGTTGGCATAAAGCTTACACTGCATTGTAAATCCTGAAATATAGTACACGCATTAAGCAGTTTAAGTTTGCCCCATCCTAACCTTCCTTCGTGCTCGTAGCATCCGCGCAACCATCCGACTCAAGGCGTTCAATAAACTAGAAAGCCTGACTAGAAGGACATAGATATTGGCACAGGACGCGATAAAGGTGCCAGCCCCACCCGCCACGCAGGCGGATGCGCCGCCCAAAATGGCGCCGCCCGTTGCCGATGCGCCACGCCGACGACGCAGCCGCCGAGAGTCGATACTGTCGTCGCCGATATTCGAGACGCTGCAGATTTCAGACTTTCGCTGGATATGGATCGGATCGTTCATCTCGT
Organism: Chloroflexota bacterium; assembly: GCA_009838595.1. Lineage (GTDB taxonomy): Bacteria > Chloroflexota > Dehalococcoidia > Lucifugimonadales > JADFKI01 > Bin90. The sequence continues at coordinate 4,687 of VXRI01000089.1, forward strand.
TTATGGCGATGAACATGCAGATGATAACGCGCGGCTGGCTGGTTCTGCGGCTGGAGAACGACTCGCCGCTCGCGCTAGTGCTGGTCATGGTGTCGTTTGCCGCGCCTATGACGATAGTATCACTGGTTGGCGGCGCGCTCGCCGACCGATTTCCCAAGAAAAACCTCGTTATCATCAGCCAGACCATGAACGCCGTATTGACCTTTATTTTGGCAATGCTGGACGCAAGCGGCACAATATGGTTTGGCGCAGTGCTCATCATCGGCGTGGTAAACGGTTCGATGATGGCTATCAACATGCCTAGCCGTCAGGCGCTCATCTCGGACATCGTGCCGGAAACCAAACTGATGAACGCCGTCGCGCTCAACAATTCCGCGATGAACCTGACACGCATCGTCGACCCGGCGGTAGCGGGCTTTCTTATCATATTCATCGACACATCGGGTGTGTTCTACCTCATTTCATTCATCTACGTGTTCGCCGTGTTGTCGTTGTTCATGGTGAAGACGAACACCGTGCAGGCGAGGAAGGACACGAAGAAGAGTGTGGGCAAGGACATATTCGAGGGACTGCGCTATGTGTGGGCAGACATCCAGTTGCGCGGGCTGATAATGATGGCGTTCCTGCCGTCGTTATTCGGCTTCACACTGTTTGCGTTGCTGCCTGTCTGGGCGCGCGAGGCGCTGAATGTGAACTCTTCCGACCTCGGCATCTTGATGACGATGATGGGCGTTGGCGCGCTAATCGGCACGCTCGGTCTCGCGGGAGTACGCAAGTTCAACAGGCGTGGCATGCTGCTACTAGGCTGCGGCATAACTTGGGGAATAGCACTGATTGCATTGGCGAACTCCATGATATTCCCGGTCGCCATGCCCTTCCTTCTCATAATCGGACTCATAAGCAGCGTTCACATGTCACTGAACATGACACTGACGCAACTAATCGCCGCGCCGGAAATGCGCGGCCGCGTGATGAGCATCATGATGATGACATTCGGCCTAATGCCCATAGGCGCGCTGCCCTTCGGCACAGTCGCAGAGTATATCGGCACCGCAAACGCGCTGACGATAAGCGGCGCGATGCTGTCACTGCTGATACTCGCATTCGCATTCGCGTATCCGGCGTTTAGGCGAATTGAGTAATAGGGACTTCACAACCGCATTGCTAAAGCATGATTGACTATGGAAATAGCTTCTGTGATAAGACATCGGCACCCGCTTGCGAGCTCTTCCCCAAATCCTAGCCTTCCCCGTCAAGTGGAAGGGACTTCTGCGCTCGCCGCCCTGATGGGATTCCAGCATTATTCAGATTACGCATCGTCTCCACAGTGTTCGCCTGCAAACCATTGCTACATTGAGCAACAGACGCGCTGCATGCTACCCTTGCCCGACCATGATGCGAAAGGAGCGAGCATATGCCATCCACCGAACTTCGAGGTCTCGCGCAGACTGTGCTAGGCGCTATCGACCCTTCCGAGCTAGGACCGACGACCACGCACGAGCATCTGTACATTGACTTTTCCTTTATGTATAGGCACCCGCGGGACTCACTGTCTGACCTTGCGGACGCGCCAATAACAATGGAAAATCTCGGCTGGATTCGCCACAACCACTATAGCAACCACGCGAACTTGCAGCTGATGGATGTGGACACGGCAATCTCGGAGGCAGCGCTGTACAAGAAGGTGGGAGGCGGCACGATTGTCGATGTGACCACAATTGGCATCGGCAGGAACGCGACCGCACTGGAGCGAATCTCGCGCGAATCCGGCGTGCATGTGGTCATGGGCGCGGGCTTTTATGTCGATGCAGTGCTGCCCGACGACATGCACGAGCGCACTGTGGATATTGTCGCGCAGCGCATCATCGACGACATCCGCAACGGTGTGGACGGCACGGGCATCAAGGCGGGCATCATCGGCGAAGTCGGCTGCACTTGGCCGCTGACAGACAACGAAAGATTATCACTACGGGCGTCAGCACAGGCGCAGCAGGAAACGGGCGCGGCAATTCTGATTCACCCGGGGAGACACCCGGACGCGCCAGCGGAAATACTGCAAGTCTTGGCGGACGGCGGCGCCGACATCGAGCGCGTCATCATTGGGCATTTAGACAGAACTGTCTTCGACATGGAACGGCTGCGCGAGATCGCCGCGTCCGGCTGCTACCTCGAATGGGACCTGTTCGGCAGCGAAGGTTCGTACTACCCATTGGCGGATTTGGATATGCCAAGCGACGCGCAACGGCTAGATTACATCATGCGTATGTGCGACGAAGGGTATGCTGGCAAAATTGTCGTCGGGCAGGACATTTGCACGAACCACCGGCTCACACGATACGGAGGACACGGCTACGGGCATATCATGGAGAACATCGTCCCCAGGATGCGGCGCAAGGGCTTTGCGGAAGGCGACATCGATGCCATAACGGTGCGCAATCCGGCGGATGTGCTGACTTTTATATAAGCTGCTGTCTAAACTACGACTTGTTCAACCGAACGGAGCTGTGCTCAGCGAATTTACCCCGCCAATCCTTCCCCCTCTGGAAGAAAGTACACTATCGCGCTAGACTAGGACGCCGAAGCCGGATTTGGTGCAAATTTCGACGCGGTTGCCTTCGGTGTCCGATATGAAGAAGACGCGCTGCCCGTCGTTACGGACACCGATTTCAGGGCTTTCAATCTTGACGCCCTTTTCCTTCAGCAGTTCGTAGGCAGTGTCGATATCGTCCACCTCGAACGCGCCGTGGTGCGATGGCTCGGAAATGCCGTCCGCGTTCTCGATGAGATGCACCATCGTGCCGCTCGGCAGCTGCAGCCAAATGATATGCTCGCTGTCCACCGCGCTCGGAATCTGCTTAACACCCAGCACATCCACCCAAAAGCGTGTCGCGCGTTCCTTGTCGATGACGTTATATGTCAGATGATTGACCGCCGTGAGCCTGACTGGCTGTTCCGCTAGTACCATATTTGCCCTCCTTAACCGGATTCGCGACGTCTCGCGAGCATTGAAGTGTGAATTCGAGGGATATTCTACCACGACAGTGAGCGCTATGTTGACAGGCAATTTTCTCTCCCCCTTGACGGGGCCAGGTTACGATAGAGGTGATTCCCGAATGCCATCAGATTGACTTTCAAGACTGCTGTGATATATTTAGCGTGAACGAAAGAATTGGGAAATACCGATTTCAAGGGACTAGCGATTGGAGATATTATGCGACGCATCCCATTTGTTCTGGTATTCGGCTCGATATTAGTATTGATTGCCGCATTGGCTTGTGGTTCTGCACCTACCCAAACTGCACCGGCTGTATCCGCGGCACCGCAAGCGCCCGCCGCCGCAGCGCCGGCACCGGCGCCTGCGCCGCAAGCGCCGCAAGCGCCACAGCAGCCTGCCGCACCGGCAGTACCCGCGCCGGCAGCGCCGGCAGCGCCGGCAACAGCGCCACAGGCGTTCAGCCCTGCGCCGCCAACAGGCAGAACGATAGCCACACCTGTCCGCCGCGAGGCGATGGAAGCCGCGCCGGCGACAGGACCGAAGTCTGGCGGCATTCTACGCTGGACACCGCAGGCATCGGTGGCGAATCTCGACCCTACGCGCCAGACATCATTCGTAACACACTCGATCGTCCACCAGTGGTACGACTACCCGTTCGGTTGGAACTTGGACAGGGTCGCGCAGGAGCAGATGGTGGATACATGGTCGGTGAACGACGAAGCCACCGAGTACACCTTCTCACTGCGTGACGGGCTTGCGTTCCACGACGGCGATCCGGTTACCAGCGAGGATGTAACCGCGTCCATACTGCGCTGGAAGACGACGCCGGGCTTGCCGGGCACGCTCTGGGACCTCGCCGACGAACCGACAGTCGAAACCATTGACGACCAGACATTTAAGCTCGCACCGGGCAAGCCGTTCGGTCTGTGGATACCCTTCTGGGTGTCGCTGCCCACCTATGTCATGCCAAAGGAAGTCGTAGAACCGCTGTCGATTTCCGACATCATGACCGAATACAACGGCTCCGGTCCATTCAAGTATGTCGAGTGGATTCCGGGTAATCGCGTGGTAATGGATCGAAACGAGAACTACAACCCGCGATCTGACGAGCCGAACGGCGACGCCGGCGCGCGCATCGCTTATGTTGACCGCGTAATCAACCTTGAAGTACCGGACGCCGCGACGAAACTCGCCGCACTGCAAACGAAGCAGACGGACTTCGCAGAAGGCTTGCCAAACGATTTCTACGACACTATCGTCAACTCGCCGGGCATCAAGGCAGTCGTGATTCCTCAGTGGGCGCGTCCGCAGCTCGGCACTAACAAGCGCAACCCGCCGCTGACCAACCCGAAAGCGCGACTCGCCATTCAAGCGGCGACAGACCCGGAGAAGTATCTCCGAGCCGCTTATGGCGCACCTGACCTATGGGATCTGGGACCATGCCTTTGGGCATGCGGCGCGCAGTGGGGCAGCGATGTCGGCTCCACCGAATACTACGAAGTTGACCTAGAGAAGGCACGCGCTCTCTGGCAGGAAGCGGTCGCTGAGACCGGCTTCGACGGCAAGCTTGTGTTGCTTACGAACACCGATTACTCCTACTTCTACGCATCCGCGCTGATAACTAAGGAGGTTCTGGAATCCCTTGGCGCTGAGGTCGATTTCCAAGTCAGCGACTGGGCGACAGTCATTTCGCGCAAGGAAGCGGCGAACGCGAGAGAGACTGTTGAAGAAGGCGACTGGCACTTCTACCATACTTGGGGAGGCCCGCTTGACCCGATTACGGATTCCGCTATTGGGCAGTCTTGGAACGGCGGCTACCACAACGAGAAGGTTATTCAGCTACGCGACGACTTCCTGAACTCGACTACACTCGAAGAGGCGAAGGCGATTACTGAGGAGATTCAGCGGGTGTATTTCGAAGAAGACCCGGCTACTATAATGTACGGCTGGTTCAAGTTCGTGGTTGCGATGCAGGAGGATGTGCAGGGATATGTGCCTCACAAGCGCATCCTGATGCAAGGCTTGTGGCTGGACAGATAGCGCATTCCGCCGCGAAGGTTCATACGGCGCTGACACGCTGAAACACAGTTCGAGTAACAGAGCGGGAGTGCGGCAGAATTGCAGCGCTCCCGCTTTTGAGTATCTTCACACCGACCAACCTACTGACTGGCTAATTTAAGGACGAAATAGTGGCACGCTACGCACTGCAACGACTAATGGCAATGTTACGTGTGCTGCTAGTGGTGGCGATTGTTACTTTCT
>VXRI01000268.1 GCA_009838595.1 Chloroflexota bacterium
GTGTTGATAGTGCAGTGTGCGCCTACGCAGGTACCTCTTCCCGCAGCCATTCGTAGCCCTTTTCTTCGAGCTCTAGCGCTAGCTCGCTGCCGCCGGACAGGGCTATGCTGCCATCAAGCAGCACGTGCACGAAGTCGGGCGTGATGTAGTTTAGGATGCGCTGGTAGTGCGTTACCATCACAATGGAACGCTCGTCAGACTTGAACTTATTCACGCCGTCGGACACGATGCGCAAAGCATCGATGTCAAGACCGGAGTCGGTCTCGTCGAGCAGTGCCAGCGTCGGCTCAAGCAGCGCAAGCTGAAGTATCTCGTTGCGCTTCTTCTCGCCGCCGGAAAAGCCCTCATTAACCGAGCGCCGCACAAGGTCGGTGTCGATCTCCACCGTGTCCATCGCGGCGTCGAGCAAGCGGTCGAACTCGCGTACTCGCAATTCCCTTTCGCCGCGATGCTGCCGTATAGCGTCAACCGCCGATTTCAGAAACTGCCACGAGCGCACGCCCGGCAGTTCTACCGGATACTGGAAGGCGAGGAATACGCCCTCGCGCGCCCTAGTTTCGGGGTCCATTTCCAGCAGGTCTTGTCCCTTGTACAAGACTTCGCCGCCGTCTATGGAGTATTCCGGCCTGCCCGCAAGCACATTGGTGAGCGTGCTCTTGCCGGAGCCGTTCGGACCCATAATCGCGTGTACCTCGCCGATGTTCACGGTGAGGCTGATCCTCTTCAATATATCAGTGTCTTCTATGGACACCTGAAGGTCGCGTATCTCAAGCAAGGGCGTATTGTCGGTCATCGCGTCTGTCATTTCTTTCCGGTTCTTCCTCTTTCAATCGGTTAGCGCGGTTGGTATTAGTTCAACTATGGCTTTATGGGGATTTATGGTATGGATTGCCGTCTCGCGTTCCGCAGAACTGCCGTGCCTTCACACAGCGGCGGCGTGGCGCTATCCTACCGTGCCTTCTAGATTCACGCGTAGGAGCTGCGAGGCTTCTGCGGCGAACTCGAATGGCAATTCTTTGAATATGCCGCGGCAGAAGCCGTTGATTATCATATAGTTTGCCTCTTCCAAGCCGATGCCACGCTGCTGAAGGTAGAAGAGCTGGTTGTCGTCCACCTTGCTCGTAGTCGCTTCGTGGCCCATCTGCGCCGTTGGGTTGCGCACCTCGATGTACGGCACGGTGTGAGCGCCGCACCGGTTTCCGATGAGCAGCGAGTCGCACTGCGTAAAGTTGCGCGCGTTGGACGCAGACGGCATTATCTTCACCTGCCCGCGGTAGGTGTTCTCAGCCTGCCCAGCCGAAATGCCCTTAGCGATAATCGTGCTCTTCGTGTTCTTGCCGATGTGAATCATCTTCGTGCCGGTGTCTGCTTGCTGATGGTTGTTCACAAGTGCCACTGAGTAAAACTCGCCGATCGAATTGTCGCCCTGCAGTATCACGCTCGGATACTTCCAAGTAATCGCAGAGCCGGTCTCGACCTGAGTCCACGAAATCTTGGAGTTTCTGCCCCGCGCCGCCCCGCGCTTCGTTACGAAGTTGTACACGCCGCCGGTGCCGTCCTTGTCGCCGGGATACCAGTTCTGCAGCGTGGAATACTTTATTTCCGCATCGTCCAGCGTTACCAACTCGACTACGGCTGCGTGCAACTGGTGCGTCTTTCGCATCGGGGCAGTGCAGCCTTCAAGGTAGCTCACATACGCGCCCTTATCCGCGATGATGAGCGTGCGCTCGAACTGTCCAGTGTCGAGTTCGTTGATGCGGAAGTATGTCATCAGCTCGATGGGGCAGCGCACTCCCGGCGGCACATAGACGAACGACCCGTCGCTGAACACGGCGGAATTGAGCGCGGCATAGAAATTATCGGTGTAAGGTACGACCGTGCCGAGATACTTCTTCACTATCTCGGGATGCGTCTTGACCGCTTCGCTGACTGAGCAGAAAATCACGCCCGCGTCTTCAAGCATCTTGCGATATGTGGTAGCAACTGACGCGCTGTCCAGCACGGCATCCACCGCGACTCCTGTGAGCCGCTTCTGCTCTTCGAGGGGGATGCCCAGTTTGTCGAACGCCTCGCGAATCTCGGGATCGACCTCATCTAGGCTCTGCGGAGCGTCCGCTTGGGACTTTGGCGCCGCGTAGTAGATGATGTCTTGGAAGTCTATGGGCGGATAATCGACATTCGCCCACTTCGGCTCTTCGTTATTCAGCGTGAGCCAGTGGCGATACGCCTTCAGCCGCCATTCGAGCATCCAGTCCGGCTCGCCCTTCTTCGCCGAGATGAGCCTTACGATGTCTTCGCTTAGACCGCGCGGCGCGATGTCCGATTCTATATCGAACTCGAAGCCCCACTTATAACCCCGGTCTTCCACGCCAGTCTCGCGCGAGATGACCTGCTGTGTAGTCATGGTAATCGCCTCTCCCCGTAGAATATGTTCGCGCTAGGTGTTGCCAGATGTTGTTGATTAAATAGGTCAACAATAGCATAGACAATATAACAAAGTGGGTAGGTGGGGGTCAAATAATTTAAGTGGCGAAGGCTCTCTACCTCGGCAATTCCGCGGGCTTGCTTCCATGAATCGATGGCTCGCTCGCCAATAGCGCCCTCAGACGAGCGATCGATGAAACGGCATCGTCTCCAAGCCCCAAAACATCGCGCGTCAATCGCTCATCCAACTTAATTCTCTCTGCGTCCACCGCGCACCTATGGAACGAATCGAACTTGCGCCCCCGAAAATCCTGCCATAACCCTTGCGCCTCTTCCAGTTGCCACGGCTGAAGTTCTCGAACATCCAGTGTGGTCAAGGCTTCAATCATGCCCTTGCCATGTCCATGCCCTTGCCATGTCCTTGCTACTAATTCCTCTTCCGGGCTGATTTCTATTCGCACGATTGGTCGCATGATTGGCTTGAAGAATGAGCCCCAGTGTTGAATTAAGCCACAAAGACAACACAATTTCCAGTCGCATTTATTGTTCAATCTATCACCTTCTACACTCAAACTATGCCACGCACGTACACCAAGTGCCCTAGTTGGAGTGAAGACTCCTATAATCCTCATAGAGGGTGTTTCCAAAGTATTCATAGTGGATGTGTGAGGCGGCGCAACATAAGGTGAATCATCGCTATCCGTATCCAAGCTTCACTGCTACTCACCAATGCCTCATAGTCCTTGCTCAACCTTCGCCACCGACCCAGCCAAGCCAGTGTCCGTTCCACTGCCCATTTTCGAAGCAGCACCGCGAACTCGCGCCTGCCTTCGACCTGCGTATCCACCATCTGCCCAGATCAATTTCAACTCGGGGAATCGACCGGTCAGCTTATTCATCAGCAACCTGGCGCCATCTCTGTCTTGGATGTCGGCAGGATGCACCACAACTTCCAGCAGCATTCTCATCGTATCCACGATTGTGTGCCGCTTTCGTTCGAACACCTTCTTGCCGGCGTCATAGCCACCAGGCTCCTTTTTTTGTCGTCTTCACCGCCTGGCTGTCTATGACGGCTACCGTGGGTATTGCGTCTCTGCCAGCACTCTTGCGCACTTTCGGGCGCAACTCATCGTGTACTCGCTCCCAAGTTCCATCCTCTGAGAAGCGCCTGAAGTATTTGTACACTGTCTGCCACGGCGGCAGGTTGTGTGGGAACATCCGCCAAGAGCATCCGGTGCGCAGCACATACAGGATGTCGTTGAGCACCTCTCTCAAATCAACGGTGCGAGGTCTGCCTTCGGGCTTGGATATGGCTTGCGTTTCATACATACATGTCAGGACAAATCTTCTACCTTTGGAAACACACTATTAGTTTCGATGAGAGATAGTCCTGTGTTTGAATCGGGACTTTCCGTACTGCCTAGCCTTGCTTGTTACACTTCAGTTTGCTTATAATACAGCCCAGTAATATAATGTCTTTTTCACACTGGATGACCTCAGAAGGTTTTGAAACCTGTGGGCGTGCCTGTGAGGATTGTTTGATAGGGGGTGCTCTACGAATGTTGCTTCGCAAGAGGATAAGGCTGAGTGTTTTCATTGTTGCTGCCGTGTTATTGGTCATCCTTGCGGCGGCGATTCCCTCGGAAGGGCAAGCCAACGGGGGCGGCTCTGAGAGCCTTACTGTACTGGTTATGGACGAAGGCGAAAGTGGCTCTGTTTTCACAGTCGTCTGGGCTGACGACCAGGCATGCAGCGCCAGTTACAACGTGTACCTGGACGGCGCAGAGAGTAGCACGGTTGGCTTGCCTGAAAATGCAACTATCGACGACTCAGGTCGCATTCACCTCGCGTCCGCGGCCTCATCCGACACTCATGTTTCGGTCTCATTCACGGCTATCTTCTCGGCATTAGACGCTTCATCTCTGACCGTCTCAGTGTTCTGCGGAAACGATAGCGGATCGGGCCGAGAGGTCGCCACAGTCGATGATGTCAAAGTGGACTCGGATACTCGCAGGCCGATACAGGGTGCATACGCTAGAGCGCCTTCAGAAAGCAGTCTTCAGAGCGGCGTCATTTCAGGCCCGCTTGGCAGCTCAAGTTTGGACAACTTCAGTCTCGCGATCGCCGGCCACGGAGGAGACCTCCCTCAGTACTCGGGCGATGACGTTCCGGATTACGCCCAGCTGCTACCAATACTATCCGACGGCGACGGCAATAGCTCCTTTGCGGCATCTGGAGGGACTCGTAGATTCGTATTGGAAAACACCGACGTCAAGGAGGAGACTCACAGTTCCATCTCTACAACCATCGCCGACAATGGCGCCACAGGCTCGACTTTCACTATAACCTGGGTTGACGCCGGGACATGCACTGGCAACTACAGTCTGTACCTGGACAACATCGACTCCAATGGCGTAGGCTTACCCAGCAGCGCAACTCAGGACTCGGACGGTCGCGTCCACCTCGGCGCCGTTGCCGCGAGCACGGATCCTCTTCAGAAAGTCTCCGCATTCTCCACGGTCAAGGCGGTTTCGGATGGCGACCACCTGGCGCTTCGGATATACTGTGACGACGATTCCGGTCGCGAGGTAGATAGCGACGAGCTCCCCATTGACTCGACCTCGCTTAGACCTATTGCCGGAACATATTCCAGCATGCCCGGAATCACTGACTTTCAAATCAACGGTACTGCCCAAATCAGATTTAATCCATACAAGACGGCTGAAGAGTACGATTACACATGGAACGTTGGACTGGCTGACGTAGCAACAATCAAGCCGGTGCTGAAGGACGGATATTCTGCTACTTACTATGGCTCGACGAAGAATGTGTACGGCTTCACCCTTAACGGCGTGGAAATTTCCAAGTTCGCCACATGGTCGTTCAACGGCGCAGTGACGGTCACCGACGACGACGAAACGGAGGACGACTTCCAGTTCCGGTTTGACGACAATGATCCCGAAGGCACTGATATGTTCTGGTTGAATGTCAGTCGTGGAGACTATCATATCGGGCACTACTACAACTTCTTCGTTATTCGCAGGGCAGCCGTTACCGGTTCCACGACGCTGGATTATGCGGAGAATGGTACTGACCCTATAGGCACCTACAGCATTTCCGACCCTGCCAGGGACTATAATTGGAGGTTGGCATCTAGAACCGGAGAAGGCAAGGAAGATGACAAGGACGCCTTCTACATTACGAAGAACAATGACGGAAATGGCGTGCTTTCTTTTGCAACCTCACCAGATTACGAAACGCCCACGGACAGTAGCTCGCCGGCGGACAACGTCTATCACACAAACGTATTGGGTTGGGAAGTGCATCCAATTCTGGGTTACTGGTACGGGAATTATTACGGCCGATCGGAAGTGCAAGTAACCGTAACCGACGTGGACCCTGAATAGACTGCAGCGCTAGTTGATGTCAGGCATAAGTATCGCCGCTATTATTGCTTATTGCAGGAGCGCCGGTTGATTGGACGATTGCATTACAGTTCAACTCACAGAAATTCGTTCTGTGAGCGTCCCGGTCCTGCCACTGTTAGTATGTATGCGCACGTTTGACAGCCAAGAATGATTAACCGTTAATTGACTAAGTTACCTTAATATGTCGATAGCCACATCTATGGTGTGAAACTAGGGACGGAGAAATGAGACTGTTAGCCAGTAGCGTGGCGATTTCACTTGTTGCTGCATTTGCCCTCGCGGTTCTTGCAGGCAACTTGCCATTGGGGATTCTCTCATCAGAGAACTCGGACATTGTCGAAGCGAGTAGCCGCGAACCGCGGCTCTTCAATCGGGATGGCGGCGCATCACCACAGACCAAAGTCGATCCACTCGAAGCGACCAAATCTTACGTGAATGACGCCATCGCCGCGTACCGGCAAGACCCTGAAGAGGCATTGGCTTACTATCGATCTGAGGGAAGCATTGTTAACGACCCACCGGGTCTGTACCTGACTTTGCTTGACGGCGGCATCATCAAGGCGAACCCTGTATTTCGTGGCGCTGAGGGATTGAGCTTGTCTTGGCGTGAAGACCCTCTGGGGAACAGATATGGAGCAAAGCTGGCAGAAGCAGACGAAGACGGCGCCGTCGTGGAATATCTCCTTCCGATTTCCAGTCAGGACTACACCTTCCGCAAGAAGACTGCTTGGGCAATTCGCGCCGAGGTCCCTGACATCGATAACCCCGGTGAAACCGAGAACCTCGTGTTTACAGCTGGCTGGCTGGACTTGGAAGGAGATGTCGAATCCGCATTCACTGAAGCGCAGCAAGCCGTCGCAGCCGTCATTGAAGCCAGGGCTCGTATGCAGGTTGAAGTGTCAGTCCCAGAAGTTGGAACCGCAGTTCCAACATTTAACTATTACAAATCAACCGACAGCATAGACGGCGAGATATACGTTTGGTTGGCATTACCACCAAACGGTTCAATTGCCGCCGATGCTACCATGCCCGAACTGGTAGGACGGAATATAGCCGACGTCTATCCTGATGTTGGCGAGGACATGCTGGCGGTTCAACCTCAGCAAGCACGATGGCTTACACACATGTGGCCAAATCCCCAGACGAATCGAGTGGAACTGAAGCACTCTTACGTAACCAATTTCGTTGGCATCTATATCGTCTCCGGTTACTATGGCGACACGCCTCCGCCCACGTCAGCGGACCCCTGCATTGTGCCAATTGACGGGAGTGGCACGTTCACCGGCACCTGGGACAACACCTGTCACTCAGAAGACAGACCGCATGACGTAGACGGTGGTGGTGAAATCGGCAGTGACTACTACGCTCGTTTCTACACCTTCACGCTAAATGCGACGGCGAGCGTTACGATAATCCTGACTTCAGATGATGATCCACCGATGGATACTTTCCTGTATCTCAGAGTCGGAGAAGAAAAGCACGGGGAAACAGTGGCAGAGAACGATGATATTTCATCTAGCAACCGTAACTCACGTATAGTTGGCCATCTCCTGGGGCCTGGCACATACACAATCGAAGCGACAACTTATAACGCTGGGGAAACTGGCGAATTCACGCTCATTGTGAACGTGGAATCGACTGACGAAACGCCTGAACCACCTGAGCCTGATGTGAAGTACATAGCCATCAGTAGCGGCGCAAACCACGTCTGCGCCATCGCTGAGAACGGCTCGATAATGTGCTGGGGAAATGAAGACGGTGACAATCATGGGCAGGTCTCTGACCGGCCCGCGAGCGGACGCTTTATACAAATCAGCAGTGGCGACACCCACACCTGCGCCCTGCGCGATGACGGCGCTGTCAGATGCTGGGGCAGTATCGACGTTCCCTAGGGGCAATTCATTTGGCGTCAGCCTTCGACTGTAAAAGGTGTCGTTGTTCAGGATAAATGTCAGTGTGAGTGCCCAGCATAAATGCACTTGTATGTTGCAGAAGCCTCTCAGATAGGCCAATCTGTGAGGTGGGCAAGAAATGCCGTCGTTGCCCAGGTGTGATCAAGGCACATATGCTGAGCTGCCCGAAAGACGGCATGACACTCTCCCGCGACCTTGGTTGCTACGAACGGATGCAAGGGCAGGGCGTGGTCTTGTATGCAAGGAAACCGCCTAGGGCGTCAGGGCAATCGCATCTTGCGATAATTGAAATACTTATTGCGCTCACTTATCTTATACAGCGATGATTCCAAGTTTCATTGAAGGTTTGGAAAAGCCTTGACTGTATATTTCAGCGAATATCGTAGATTGGAAGAGGGGCAAACCGGCTGATTTCTCCGAAGTTCTCGCCCAATCAATTTAGATGCGATTGCCCTGATTGTTGCCGCTAAAGCCTTGGAAACCAATGTCTATTATGATATTGACGCCGCGTACCTTATAGCCCGCTTGATGCCAGGAGGTTACTCCATGTATTGGCAGTCCCTGACTCGTGTCGCGTGGCGTCGGGGTAGGCGTAACCGTACCACTACCTGAACAACTCCGCTATCCGCTCCCCTACGACATGCTCTTCGCCCTCGTTCAGCCCGAAGGTGTGGATGGTGATGCAGTCTTCCCAGTCGCGGACGCGTGTCCATATCGGCGGGTCGCCTGCCTTTAGTTTGTCCACTACTTCTTGCACTGTCATGCCGGTAACTGCGGGGTCAACTCGCAGGTCGAGTCCGAACGGCTGATGGCCGATGATGTTGTCGAGCATCACCGCGCTCACGCCGTCGATGCCTTGCAGAGCGTCTATGATGGTCTGCGTCCTGCTCTCGGTGACGGCGAGACGCTCTTCGTGGTTCATTGTCATCCAGCGGCGCGTGGCGGCGACCGCGCCAATCATCTCTTGGCGGTCGATCTTTTGCGGTCTGCCTACGCCACGCACGCGCCTGCCCTCGTAAGAGGCGAATGCCTGATAGCTGAGTTTGCGAATCATGTCCTCAGTGCCGAGCGCAAGCCCGACAGACTGCGGCGCGCCCATGTACTTCGCCGCGATGCACTGGAAGTCCGCGCCCATCCGCACATACTTGCCGAAATTTTCCAGCGGGTATATCTGCCCTGCCGCGTCCACAGTTACAGGCACTCCGTGTGCGTGCGCTATTTCAATAGTGTCTTCCAACGACAACGCCTGCGGGTCCGGCGACTGCTCGACGGCGTAGTAATGCACGCCCGCCGTGTTCGCGCCAATAGCGTTCTCCAAGTCTTCGCGCGTAGTCTGCTCGTCAGAGCCGAAGTCCACAAGTTTCGCGCCGGCGAGTTCAAGACAGCGGTCGTACCAGTAGTGCTGCATATATCGCTGCCGCCGTTGTATCAGGATTTCGTTCTTCATGCCGGTGGTGTCCGGCAGCTGCTGAATCTTGTCGTCGTCGTCGCCCGCCATCAGCGCAGCCGTCGCCAGCGTTAGCGCGGAGCCTGCGCCCGATGTGATGTACGCAGCAGGCACATCTACCATATCCGCAATCGCCTGTCCAGCGCGCTCCTGCAAGTCCATCAGCGGGATGTACGCGGCGTCCGCCTTGTCCATCGCCTCGCGCACTTCCGGCGCGGGCGTTGAGCCGCCCAGCATCGTTACGCTTACGATAGCGTTGATTATCGGTGTTGCGCCGAGTTCCTTGTAAATCTCTGCCCAGTTGGAATCTGCCATTTTATCCTCTCCTCTATGTGC
>VXRI01000359.1 GCA_009838595.1 Chloroflexota bacterium
CATGGCGGCGCCGTCCACGCGGTGGACAATCGCTGCCCGCATATGGGCTTTCCGCTCGACAGGGGCACAGTGAAGGACGGCATCCTGACCTGCCACTGGCATCACGCGCGATTCGACCTGTCAAGCGGCGGCACTTTCGACCCGTTCGCGGACGATGTGCGCTCATTCCCGGTGATGGTGGACGATGACGGCGAGGTGTGGGTTGACCCGTCGCCGCCGGAGGCTGACCAGACGGAACGCTGGTCGAAGCGCCTGCAGGATGCGCTTGAGGACAACATCCGCCTTGTTGTCGCCAAATCAGTGCTGGGGCTGGACGCTGTGGATGCGGATTACCGCATTCCGTTGGGCATCGGCTCAGATTTCGGCACCACATACTCGGCGGCGGGTTGGGGGCAAGCGATGACGATTCTGACTTGCAGCGCGAATATGCTGCCATACCTCGAAGCGGAAGACCGACCGCTTGCGATGTTCCAGGGATTGTTGCATGTGGCGCGGGCGAACGCGGGCATGCCGCCGCGCTTTATGCTCGACCCGCTGCCGACCGGCGAGACGCGGCACGAAGTGTTCAAGCACTGGTTCCGCAGCTTCATAGATGTGCGCGACTCGGATGGGGCGGAGCGATGCCTGCGAACGGCGATTGAGCTTGGCACCGCAGAGCAGACGATAGCGGACATGATATTCGCCGCCATCACGGACCATATCTATGTGGACGGTGGACATACGCTGGACTTCGCCAACAAGGCGTTCGAGTTGCTTGACCATCTCGGATGGGAGCATGCAGGACAGGTGCTCACTGGACTCGTGCGCGGCATGGCGGGCGCGCGGCGGAGCGAGGAACTCAGCTCGTGGCGCAATCCTATCGACATATCGACCATGACTTGGCAGGCGCGCGAGGCGCTCGGCGCGGCGTACGAAGATGGTTTGGTCAGACGCGGTGAGTGGGACGACGAAGGCGCGCTTGTCGATATGATGCTGCAAGATGATCCCGCAGCAACGCTCGACGCCATCGTGGATGCCGTGCGAAACGGCGCGAGCGAGGCGCAGATTGGCTCGGCGGTGGCGTTCGCGGCGTTCATGCGGATGGCGCGATTCCATACATCCAACGAGTTCAACGACTGGGACACGCTGCACAACACGCTGACGGCGGCGAACGCGCTGCATCAGGCGCTCAAGCGCGCGCCGTCCCTTGAATTGCTGCGCGGCGCGCTGGACACGGCGATGAGCGTGTACTTGGATCGCTTCCTGAACATGCCCGCGCAGCGAGTGCCAGACCCGCTCACGAACGGCACGGCAAATGACGCAACAAATCCCCCGATAGATGGCGATGCCCTGCGTTCCGAACTGCTGTCCGGCATGGATGTGCAGCAGCGCGTAGAGCCATCCGCGCAGATAGTGTCCGACTACATCAGCGGCGGCGCGGAGCCGGCGGGCATAATCGCATCGCTGGGACACGCCATGCTGCGCGAAGAGTCGGGCTTTCACATGTTCCAGATAGTCGATGCGGCGATAAAGCAGCACGGAGAGCGTCGCGGCACAGACGAAGCGCGCATCGTGCTGATAGCCCTATCGCGCTACCTCGCGGCGCATGCGCCTACATCGCGCGCCGTGCGCCAGACCTACAACATCGCCCTGCGCCTGCACCGTGGCGAGGCGCTATACGGCTGACATACTTTGGGATAGCGTTTTTGAAGTATCAAAGATGAGGCGCCGCCGTTATGGCGCGAGTGGGCGCCCGGAGAGCATGCCAACTCTTATGGCCTGACGATAGCGGGCATCATCAAGATGGATGATTTAACATATCTCGCGATCATCACGAGTGTTCTAATCGTAGATTTCGGAAGATATCTGATGGGCATGTTGCTAAAGGCGCCACGGGACAGGTCGTGCGAATAAGGCCTGGCACAAGGTATTGTCCACGGCAAGAATGAAGGCAAAGCAGAGGGTCTAGCCGAAGGCAAGTTCGCGGGCGCAGAAGAAGAAAGAAAGCGCTGGATGGACTATGACCGCTGTGTGCAGGAGTGGGAGCGCAAACAGAAGGAATCGCTGGACAAGGGCGAACCTTTCGATGAGCCGCGCTCCAAGCTGCCAATTTCCTAACCCAAGCGCATAGTCGCTACACACAAAGCCCCTGTCTGCATTGCCTGCGGGGGCTTTGCTTTTTTGCATGTCCTTGCCCGCTCAATTTGGCGCACTTCCCCGCAATGTGATAACCTTGCGCCATATCGTTCCGGCGCTATGGCAATGCCGCGCTCTCTTGCGGCTCATTGCGCCCATGCCACCCAGCCTATCGCAGTTCACAGGAGTATCGTTATGGCAAAGGTTACCGGCAGCTATCTCATAGCAAAGACGCTCAAAGAAGAGGGCGTGGAGAAACTCTTCTACCTTATGGGAGGACCTGACTTCGACATCGTGATGGGCTGTCAGGACTTTGGCATCGAAACCATCGACTTCCGACACGAGCAGGCGGCGGCGTTCGCAGCGCATGCATACGCTCGCGTTACCGGCAAGCCCGGCGTTTGCACGGCGGCGTCCGGTCCCGGCACGCTCAACCTGCTCACCGGCGTGTATGCCGCATCCATCGACTGCTCGCCTATGGTCATCCTCGGCGGCGCGAGCGCAGTTCACGAAATCGGCAGGGACACCTTCCAAGAGGTGGACCAAGAGCGCATCATGGAGCCTATCGTCAAGTACTGGCATCGCCCGACAATGGCGGCGCGCTATCCGGAAATCGTCAGCACCGCATACCGCCAGTCCATGTCCGGCAGGCCCGGTCCCGTCTATATCGACTGCGGCGCGGATGTGCTGTACGAAGAGATCGAAGAGGACGCGGCGGTCAAGCCCACGCGCGCGGCTCGCAAGTCCGTGCCGTCCGGCGATCCGGCTGCCATCTCCGAAGCGGTGCAGATGCTGGCGGATGCCGAGCGCCCGGTCATATTCTCCGGCGGCGGCGTGTTCTTCTCAGGCGCGTCTCCCGAGATGGAACGGCTGGTTGACCTGACAAGCACGCCATTCTACACCGCGCCGATGTCGCGGGGCGTTGTGCCGGAAGACCATGCCGTATCGTTCCAGGGCGCGCGCAGCACCGCGCTGCGAGAAGCCGACCTCGTGATGGTAATCGGCACGAGGATGAACTGGATGATCAACTATGGGCAGCGCTTCGGTAACGCCAAAGTCGTGCAGATTGACATCGATGCGAGCGAAATCGCGCACAACCGCGATGTTGACCTCGGAATCGTTGGCGATGCGAAGTCCATTCTCGGACAGATGAATGCGGAAATTGAAGCCAGGCCCGAAGACTTCGGCGGCAGGCTGGAATCGCCTTGGATTTCCCGCCTGCAAGAGGACAACGACCGGCGCGCGGGTCAGCAAGCCGCCCTACTGAACTCCGACCAGACACCAATTCACCCGCTGCGCCTGTGCAAGGAAATCCGCGACTTCCTAGATCGCGACGCTATCCTTTGCGTTGACGGCAACGAGATTTTGCACTTCGGTCGGCAGTCTTTGCCGACATACGTGCCGGGTCATCGCCTGAACTCCGGCGTAACGGGCACGATGGGCGTAGGGCTGCCTTATGGCATCGGCGCGCAGATTGCCAAGCCGGACAAGCAGGTGCTCGTGCTGCACGGCGACGGCTCGATGGGCATGAACGCGATGGAAATCGACACTTGCGTGCGCTTCAACCTGCCGGTGGTAACTGTCATCAGCAACAACGCCGGCTGGACGGCGCGTACGCCCGACCGCCGCAAGCCCGGCCGCGAGCTTGGATTCACGAACTACGACGGCATGGCGCGCGAACTCGGCGCATACGGCGAAGAGGTAACCGACCCGGATGAGATTCGCCCTGCACTCGAACGAGCCTTCGCCAGCGGCAAGCCCGCCGTAGTCAATGTGATAGTCGAACCGACAGCAGCCGGCGTCTCCCGAGCATGGGGCGGCTCCCGCATGGAATAATCGTATAACCCCATCCGCACACGCTTATTAGACAGCGGTCGGTATGACGAGAGTGGATGTCATACCGACCGCTTTTTCTGTTCAGCATTTAACAAGATGTACAAGGTGGGCAGAATAGATGTCCATTCCCCATCAAGAATAATGAAGATATTGAAAATGCCGCCGCTATGCCAAACGCCCTGACGAAGCCGGAATCACATGGAATCTTGTGTCCACATATTTCAGATTCCTTACGGCGTTTCGGAATGACAATATGCTGCCAGTCCTGTCCACCATGTTAAATTCATAGCTAGGGCATGCGCTCACCGCGCCCTTACACCTTCCACTTGCACGGTGATTACATCAATGTCGTGGAACTTTTGGTGGCGGATGGATTTGGCGTAGTAGCGCAACAGGCGGTACGATACCTCAATCTCGTCCGAGACTTCGGGCTCGTCGTTCAGGTACGCAAGCCTATCTTCCAGATTGTCCACATCGTAAGCCGCCGACATGAACTCCAACTCCGCCATATCTTCGTCCATTTGCGCACTGATAATGAGGCGGCGTTGCTTGCCCGATGTGTCCATTTCTTCCTCAAATGACATAATCGAGACCGTCTCTTCGCCTATCGCGCGCAACCGTTGCGTGGATGGTTCGTCCCAATGCTTATTGGCTGCGAAATCTTGCATAAATTGGTCGATTTGGGGCATTGAGGATTGGTCGAGGTCAACTTCCAGCCGCTTGCGTCTCGCCGATGTCAGTTCTACGAACGCAATCAGCAACGCGGCGGTTACTCCGCCGGAGGTAACGCTGTTGCTCAGCAGCGCGTCCCAGGTGCCGCTGAGCAGGTCAGTGAAGATTGACTGATTCTGAAAGCCCATTCCGACCCAGAACGATACCGCCACCACTATCGCCTTGCGGTGGTCTATGCCGTCCTGCGAGACGGTCTGCACGCCTTCTATGAACACCAAGCCCATTATTATCATTATGTAGGCGGCTGCCACCGGCGAGGGAATGGCTATCAGCAGCGCCGTAGTCTTCGGCAGCAGCGCCATAGCGATGATTATGGCGCCGGCCCACACCCCCGCGCTGCGCGCTGCGACCCTTGTAATGGTGACCATCGCCACGCTGGGAGAAGCGGTCATAGTGGGAATCGTTCCCAGCAATCCCGAAGCCAAGTTGGCCAGAGCGTTTGTGTGGAGTCCGCCTTGTATGAGCCTGAAATCGGTGGCGCGTGGCTGATTCCGAGAAACGCGCTGTATAGCGCTTGTATCGGAAACCGCCTTGAATGATGTGATTACCATTATGAGAAGAAACGCCGGTAGAAGCGCCCAGAACTTTATCCCGGGAGTAAAGTCGAACCCGGGCCAGACACTCAATAGGTTAGGGGAGATTCCAACCCAGCGCACTCTCTGCACAAGGTCGATATCATACAAGCCGAATGGAAGACTGACGAGGCTGCCAACTACAATGCCTATCAGCGGGGACCATATCTGCAATGATCGAGGCGAGCGTAGAAGCATGAAGGCTATCACGAATAGAGTAACGGCTGACGCTATCGGAGCGGCCAGTGGCGAAACTGATTTACCTTCAGGCACTTCGGTCAATATACCGAATACCGCCAGTATCACTGTCGCCGCTATCAGCATCAGGACAGTGCCGGATACTACGGGCGTAATTATACGGCGAAATAGCGAGAGGCGCGCCGCCACGAAGAACTTCAGCAACGACGAGAGGACTATTAGCGTTGCCATCATCACAGGACCGCCCTGCATCAGAGCGGTTATGCAGATGGCGATTGCGGGTTCGGCGGTTCCTATTACCAGAATGTGGCCGGTGCCGAAGCGCCCCAATTTGAGTGAATTGAAAATCGTAGCGACGCCGCAGACGATTAATGACGCGAATACAGTCCACCTAAGGTATTCCGGCGGCAGCCCGGCGGTGCGTACTACGATTACTACCGGGATCACAACCAACGCTATCACAACTACTACCAGTTGAAATCCCGTAATAGCGGCAGTTAGAGGTGGACAAGACTCTTCAGGCTCGTAAAGTATGGTGTCATTCGTGTTTCCTGATGCCAAGGATACTCCTCATGTCGGCGACAAGTCGGCTCCGTATCAACAGTTACTCAAATATACTGCTAATATCCAATTCAGATGTACATTTATCTGACCATGTGTACGATGGCACTCAATCGGCAGTATTATGTGTTCAGACAATCCAAGGGATATGCTTGCAATCAGGACTGATTGTCTGAGTCTCAAAGCGTGCGCTGCGAAGACCATAATTTCAGCGCAGAGGCTATTGTAATTTCATATTTAACAATTGTCCAACACAAATTCCAACGATAATTACCTGATGAGATAGTTGTAACGGGGGAAGATTGGATTAGCGGGATGTCTCGGCAGTCTCCAATGATGTTATCTTGTGTACGCACATTCTATAATCTGACTGATTGTGAATCAAATGGCAGATACCGTTTCCTATGACTTTACGGCACACCTGACTCACTTCTGCCGGGTCTTGCGCTCCCACGGTCTGCTGGTTAGCCCGCAAGAGACTGCGGACGTAATGCGAGCACTCAGCGTGGTGGACATGATGGACCGTGGCAGGGTGTACTGGTCCCTGCGTGCGTTGCTGCTCTCGCGCCGAGACGAAATCCCCATCTACGACTCGCTGTTCGAGCGATTTTGGAACTTCGAGGCGCTGCCGCTGCGACCGCACATCGACTCCGACGAAGACCTAGTTGGCGGCGCGCGCGAGTTCCGTCGGACGCCCAGCGTCGCGCTGATGCCCGAAGCCGACGATTCGTCGCAAAATACGCTGGTGCAGATGCTGCGCACCGGCGCGAGCAGCCGCGCAACCGCATCACCGCCTGATCTAAGCGTGCTGCGCGCGGACGAACTTTCCGAGTTGTCAGCCATCGCCGCGCGGATGATACGCGCGATGGCATCTCGGCCCGGACGCCGGCGCAAGCGGCACCGTCGCAAGGGCAGACCGGACCTACGCGGCGCGATGAGGCTGAATATGAGCAGCGGCGGCGACGCCATCGTGCTGCCGCGCAAGCGCCGCGTGCCGAGAACGCCACGCCTGCTGGTGATGCTCGATGTCAGCGGGTCGATGGAGCGGCATGTCCAACTGCTTTTGCAGCTCGTATTCGCCGTGTCGCAACACACCAAGCGCGTGGAGGCGTTCGTGTTCAGCACATCAGCGACGCGGGTTACGCGTGAGCTCAGCGCACCTTCGTTCAGCGAGGCGCTTGCAGGCATCGGACGCGCTGCGAAGCACTGGTCCGGCGGCACGCGCATCGGTGAGGCTCTTGCGCTTGTGAACACGCGACACGAACAGATTCTAAGCCGTTACACCACTGTATTCTTGCTGAGCGACGGCTGGGACACGGGTGCCCCGGAGCGTCTGTCGCGAGAAGTACAGCGCATGCGCCGGCGCGTGCACCGTGTAGTCTGGCTCAACCCGCTGCTAGGCAGCGAAGACTACCAGCCTCTAACACGAAGCCTTCAAGCCGCCCTCCCACACATAGACCACCACGCATCCGCCCGTGATGTGGAAAGCCTAAAGCGCCTGCCAGCCTTGCTGCGGTGATGCGCGCGTCTCAATGCCAATTGTCCCTGTGTCAATTAGTGTAGGCGAATAAATGTACTATTTCAATCAAGTACGAACCTGTCGCAAATGATGTTGCCGTATTGCCCGAGATTTGCTAATCCAAACCTAGCATGTTCAGTACGGTTTCGGGATAAATTAGTTTGCTGAAAATCGTATCTACGGATAGATGACGGATGACCGCTGTTGGCAGATGCAAATATTACGAAAGGCGTCGTAATTATGAAAAAGATAATGGGCATAGTAGCTGTACTGATGGCGGCGATAGCGCTAGTCGCGGCGACTGACCCGCTTGCGGAATTGACGGAACAGGTCAATGAGCTTCAGGCGCAGATAACCGCGATAGAGACGCACGCATCCGCCTTGGAATCGCGCATGGCATACTTGGAACGATTTGACCCCAGGGACACATTCGAGCCCATTGAAGGCGCAGGCTCTGCACCGATACAACCGGCGCCGGTTAACACGCGGCTCCCGTTCGCGGATGGCATAGAAATAGCAGTCATCAGCGCTGCCGTAATTAGGAAGCATTCCGAGGTGAAAGAACTGCCTGAATGGGTAAGGCCCGGAGCGGGTGAAAGCGTTGTCGCAGTCGATGTTAATCTGTACAACGGCAGCCGCAAACACGGGTCTGTCAACACTTCCATGTGTCCGTGGGAATCTCAGGACACTTTGGCGACATATTACGGCGGCGACTGCGCAAAGTTCTCATTCTGGAGCATTTTAGTGGATGATGAGGCATTTCCCCTAGTGGGGCCCACATCCCTGCCTATGGAAGAAGGCGCCAGTCTAAATAGGACAACCCTATACTTCCATGTCTCAAATATCCGCCCGCTGAAAGGTGTGCTTGCATACGAGCACCCGGCGAACGAGATTTCGCACAGGTATTGGCGGATAGACCGTGTGCGGGAGCAAAATTAGTCGCCCATAGAATTCGTCCGCGGCGCTTTTTTCTGTTGCTCGTGATTTAGGGACTATCAGTCGCTGACGCGCAGCCTGCAAGTCGCTCTGCGCAGATCGACTATCACCCATCGGCGAGGGATATGGAGAGCCTGAAGCGTCTGCCCACGCTACTGCAGGTGAGGACGGCGAAGAAAGCAGAAATTTATGCGCTCAATTCATTCTCTGGCACTAAATGCCAGATTACATCACCGCGGTCTGCCATTTCAAGAAGCCCGTCGGTAGGATGGCATCCGACTACAACTGCGTATGAGTTCGCGCCGGTCAGCGCATTGATGATATTCGCGTTTCGTATGGCGCGTTCCGCATCCCGAGCGTCGCCCACGAATGAAGCTTCTACTGCGATGTATGTTTTTCCGCTGCTGCTGTCGTCGATGGATATAATGTGGTCGGCTTGTACGAAGCTAACGATTTCGCCATCGCTCAATCCCGGAAGGTCATTTCGCATAACCTGCATGAATGTTCGCCGTTCGCTTCTGCGAACGGGTTGCAGGGTGTGAAACAGAAATCTCAATCCATTCTGTTCACCGACCTGAAGGGCGATGGAATCTTCCCTGTTTCGCACGGTAGTTTCTACAAAGAAACCCTTCAAGTGTCCAATGCTCGATTCCGTCCTGTCTATCTTGCCGCTCATCCTGTCTATATCGCCGCGCATCTGGTTCATATCGCCGCGCATTACGACGATTTCATCCTCCACTTTACTCAGGCGAGCGTCAGTCCGAGCGGCGAACTCGCGCATTTCAGATACAAATTCGCGCACTTCAGCCGCTAACTGCACGTGTAATTCCGGCAGCGCCAGCAGTTCGGGAGTGAGTACGCGAGAGCGCACCATTTCCAAGATGGCGGGATCGCTGTCCAGCAATGCGCTTCGGATGTCTTCAGTCGTCACCGTTGCCATAGCATGCTCTCGAATGAACGACAATCATAATTTATCTGTGCGATATAACAGCAGAGTACAGCGCAATCGCAATTAGTTTAAGTATAAGAAAAGCCATAAGATAGGGTTCATTCTCGGAAAGGAGTAG
>VXRI01000387.1 GCA_009838595.1 Chloroflexota bacterium
CTTTTGAAGCAACGATAACCGGTTCGGTAACCTCTATTTTGACGCAATTCGTATTCTTGATATAGCGCCGTCATCCTGCTAAAATCATAGTTCAGGTTGGGGATTCGTCTAGTGGTAGGACGACAGACTCTGGATCTGTAAGCCGGGGTTCGAATCCCTGATCCCCAGCCAGCCGATATGTTGCGTGGCGCATTCGTCTAGCGGCCAAGGACACCGCCCTCTCAAGGCGGAGACCACGGGTTCGAATCCCGTATGCGCTACCAACGTCCCCCCTTCTTCCCCCCACACCGCCTTGCCTCGCATTTTCGCGCGTCATGGTTGCTTGCCACTCATTGCTGTCAAATACTCACATGCCGTGCTTACCCAACCCCCTGCCGCAAGTATCTCCCCAAGAACTCACCGCCGATTACATGCAGGTGCGCGTGCGGTTGGCTTTGCATGCCGTCTTTGCCGAAGTTGGATAAGATACGGAAGCCGTTCGGGCAGCGCTCTTCGCCAATCTGCACTGCAAGGTCTCCCATGTGCGACATCAGGTCGCCGCTGCGCCATAATTCGGTCTGAGTCATGTGCTGGCGGGGAATGACGAGAATCTGCACCGGCACCCAGTCCAGCTGATTGTCGAAGATGATCACTCGCTCGTCTTCATAGTGAATCGTCGCGGGTTCGGTGCGCGCTACAATGTTGCAGAACACGCAGTTTGTCATTCGCATAGTCATAGCTTCAGCGCGTCGTCCTAATTCGGTAGTCCGGCGCGTCAATGCGCACGAGCCGACCGAGCGTCGCGTCTCGAATGCGCGATGCGATGGGACCTGTCTGCTCCGTGAAATCGAGCATGCCGGTGATCACCGTCGGCAGACGGTGGTTATGTCGGTGCACGAAAATCTGGTACAGCTTTTCCTCCGCCCAAGGGCTGTTGTGCTCCTGCCCAAGGTCGTCTAGGATGAGCAGAGACGTGTTCTTCACATCTTCCAGGATGCTCTCCATCGACACGCGGTTGCGCGGCTCGAATGTGTATCGGAAGTAGTCCAGCAGTTCCGGCACGAACGCGAAGAAGACCGTGTTGCCCAGTTCGAGCTGCGTGTTGGCGATTGCCACCGCGAGGTGCGTCTTGCCCACTCCCGTCGGACCGAACAGCGTCAACCAGCCTTGCGGATTATCCGCGTAGCGGACTGCGGCAAGCGCGGCATTTTGAAGGCTTGTTTGCTCGCCGGCGCGTGGGTTGTTTCCGCGCACATCGAAGGTCTCGAATGTCATGTCGCGCAGCATTTTCACCGCTACTCGCCCTAGATTGTGTGCCTTTGGTTTGTGGTAAACGCCAGTCTGCACCACGCGGCTAAGCCCTGTCGTTAGCAAGCGGCTGCGGATGTACGGGTCTAGTTCTGTGAGGTCGCTCGCGGTCGTAACCACGGTCGGAAGTTCGGCATTGAAACGGTGGTTGACCACCTGCTGCAATTTTTCTTCCGCCCAAGGCGTGGAGCTGTGCGCGCCCAAGCCGTCTAAAATGAGCAGAGGCGCGTCAACAACCTGCGTGTACAGGTCGCTATATGTCAATTCGCTGCTCGGCGCGTATGTGGCGCGCAAATGGTCGAGCAAGTCCGGCACATGCATGAAGAACACGACCTGCTCCGATTTGATGCAGTGATTGGCGACTGCGGCGGCTAGGTGCGTCTTGCCGCTGCCATTGGGACCGGTGAGAACCAGCCATCCTGACGGGTTTTCGGCGTATTCGGCGGCGGCGCGGCATGCCTTGGCGAACAGTTCGCGGCTGTCGGCGTCTTGGATTATGCCCTCCGGCTTCAGCGCATCGAATGTGAAGCGCGTTAGATGACCTAAATTGCTGTATCGCAGCAGCCTGCTGAGCCGCTCGTCTGACAGGCGCTGATGCTGGCATTGGCAAGTGATGACCTGCCCAAAGTCGGGATGCCCCACGACCACATCGGGAGTAAACCAACCGCGACCGCCGCAGATTTCGCAGGTGTCTTCTATCTGCTCGTCCGCAGGCAATGAAGGCGGCGAGTCTGACAGGTTGTGAGACATGCCGTTGGATGCGCCGCCGGCCCTGCCGTTACTCGCCTCTCTAGTAGCGGCTAGTCTTTTGAGTATGTCTCCGAGATTTTCCATCGCCTTGACCTCGCCTTCTGCCTTCTCGCTCCCAATTTTCGAGGATGCGTACGATGTAGCGCCAATTGCGCGCGTTGTGCAGCGCGGCTTCGCGGAATGCGTCCGATATCCATTCAGTCGGGTATAGTGCCTCCGCTTCCTTGAGTTCGTCGACAATCATCGGGCTGAGCATGCCGATGTTCGATTCGTACAGCGCGAAGATGTTCGGGCGTTCAACATCGGCTGCATTCCACGCATCCGGCGTTGGCTCGGTCTGCGAGCGTCCCACGACGAAGGCATCGGACGCCGCCTGCGCGAGTGCGCGCCTGTCTCTGGCCGTGTTCAGCGCGTATAGGCGTTCTTCCTTGCTATCGCGTTCGATTATCGCCATCGCCAGAGTGCCCCGCCGCACGCACGCATCGAGTGCCTGACCAATCTCGGCGACACCGCCTTGCAGCGCCGCAGCCAGCGCGCGATCGGCAAACGCCTCGCTGTGCGCCACGAAGCGCGGGTAGCCTCTCTTCTGTTGTAGCATCCAAATCACGCGCAGCAGGCACTTAAGCTCGGCGATGTCGTCAATTTGCTCGAGCAGCGTGCCGAACAGCGGCGCCGGCGCCGGTATACTGCGCACGCGGTCGGGGAAGCCGCTAAACTTCATTGTAGGCATACTCCGGCGCGGGTGTGGTTTCAAGGCTCTCGAAGCGCACTAAGTCGTTGCGGAAATATAGCGGCACAGTACCAACCGGCCCGTTGCGATGCTTGGAGAAAATTATCTCCGCGATGTTCTGTGGATACGGCTCAGTCGGGTTGCGCTTTTCCCAGTCTTCCTTACTGACATAGACATCCTCTCGATGGATGAACGCCACCACATCCGCATCCTGCTCGATGCTGCCGCTCTCGCGCAAGTCAGACAGCAACGGACGATGGTTGGGGCGCTGTTCGATTGCGCGGGATAGCTGCGAGCAAGCGATCACCGGAATATCTAGGTCGCGCGCCATGCCCTTGATGGAACGGGAAATTTCGCCCATTTCCTGCGCGCGGTTGTCGATGCGCCCGCCACCGCCAATGAGCTGCAAGTAGTCGATGATGACCAAGTCCAGCCCGCGTTCGGACTGCAGGCGGCGCGCTTTGCCGCGCATATCCACGATGGTCTGTATTGGAGTGTCGTCGATGTACAACGGCAGGTCGGACAGAACGCCGATGGAGTCCAGCAAGCGCGATTCTTCGTCGTTGCTCAGCAGCCCGATGCGAATGCGGTAGCTATCGACATTCGCCTCGCTGGCGAGCAGGCGCATGCCAATCTGGTCGCGGCTCATCTCAAGGCTGAAAATGCCGACGCGGTTGCCGCTTTCAGCCGCGCCGCGTGCGATGTTGAAGGCGAGCGTGCTCTTGCCAAGGCTAGGGCGGGCGGCGACGACAATCATGTCCGAGCGCTGCATGCCGTTGCCCAGCAGGTTATCTATGCCGGGGAAGCCGGTCGTTACGGGCGCGATGTGCGAACCGTCCTGCGCGTGCATCGCCGTGCTCTCTTCCAAGTAGGTGTCGAGCACTTCGCGGATATGCACGAAGTCGCCGGATCCCTGCCCGGCGCGGATGCGGAATAGCAGGTCTTCGGCTCTGGCGAGCGCGGCGTCCGTATCGGCGTCGCTCTCGTTGAAGCCAATGTCGGAGATGCGCCCGCCTACATCGATCAGCTGGCGCATAATGGATGTGCGCTGCACAATGCGCGCGTAGTATTCGATGTGCACCGAAGTCGGCACGACCATGACGAGATGGCTCAGGTACGCGCTGCCGCCGAGGGGCTCAAGCTTGTCTTGCAGACTCAACTCGTGCGCGACGGTAATCTGGTTAATCGCCTCGCCGCGCTCAAACAGCGCAAGGAATGCGTCGTAGCACCAGCGGTTCTTTTCGGTATAAAAGTCTGTCGGACGAACGAACGATGAGACGCGGCTCAGTGAGTCGCCGTCAATGAGTATCGAGCCTATCACCGATTCTTCGGCGTTGGCGTCTTGAGGTGGCAGACGGTCAACGTACACGGCTTACTCCTAGATGGTCGTCAGGTGTAGGCAATAAGGTATTCCAGGGCACCGGCCGCAAGCCGTTGCCCCGCTGACAGTTTAAGGATATATTGCCGTGCTGCGTCTTATGAAGCGTCGGAAGGGTTTTCTTCTTCGGAATCTGCCACGTTTACCGCGTCTGCCGCGTCGTCAGATTCGCCCTCGCCCTCACCGTTAGCCGCCGCTTCCGCCTCTTCGAGCGATTGCAGCCATGCGTCCGCGGTCGTGCCTGTCGGATAGACCAGCACTTCTATCTGCGCTTGCACTTCGGAGTGAAGCCGCACGCTCACATCGAAACTGCCGAGCTGCCGGATGGGTTCTTCGACCTCAATGCCACGCCGGTCGATATCGCGGTCTGCCATTTCGGACAACTTATCCGCGATGATGGCGTTGGTGACGGAGCCGTACAGCTGACCGCTCGCGCCGGCGCGCATTTCCACATCGATGCGCTTGCCGTTCAGCGTTTCGGACAGTTCGCGCATGTCCTGCAGCAGCCGCAGACGGTTTTTTTCCGCCTGCTCCGCGTACTGCTTGACGCGCTGGAGCGCATTGTGAGTCGCAGGCACGGCGAACTGCTTGGGAATCAGGTAATTGCGCGCAAAGCCGTTCTTCACTTCCTTTACATCGCCGCCCTGCGCCACGCCGGCGACATCCTGCAAAAATACTACTTTCATTGCGATTTACCTCGGTTGGTTAGTTTTGAGTTCCTAGTTCATTGACGCATCCGCTTGTCGGTGATTTGATTAAATATTTGCGTCCTTGCCATTGCGCGTTGGGCTGCGTCGGTTGCGCTCCCAGGGCGGCGGCTCGTCGAACGGCTCACCGTGCGCCTCGGCGTCAATCTTGCGCTGATACCATGAAGCGGCGTTCGTCAGACCTTGCTCAATGCCTTGTTCAATGCCGCGCTCTTCGCCAAACTCGACACCTCGCCTGGAAAATGCCTTTCCCAAGCATTGCCAATCCTCCTGCCATTAGGACGGACATCACGAACATAGAGAAGAAGCCCGCCGCAGGTGAAAAGGCGATTACTTCTATTGCTACGCCACCAACGTCGTTCCCGGTTCCTGCACTAGAGACTTCGTGCCATGCCCCAAGACAATGATATTATAAAGGCGGATGTGAGAACAAAGTAAAGTGCTTTGATGTCGTTTGGCACGGGCCAAAGCCAGCCCACAAAGCCAATGCCTGTGTTTTCGCCGTATTTGTCCTCGACATATCGCATTGCTGGCCCTGATTTACAGAACGAGTGTGCGAACATTGTACCACAAATGTCCGTCTTTAAGCAAAGAAGCGGCTGAACACTTCGTTGCCTAGCATACGACCGCGGTGCGTCAGCCGCAGTGCGCCGTCTTGCTTGCAGATTAGCCCAAGCGCCCCAAGTTCGTCGAGCGTGTTGGCGTAGAACACGGATGGCGGAGCGCCGAATCGCTGTTCAAACGCGCCCAAGCCTATTCCCTCGTCTAGGCGCAGTCCCATCATCATCGTTTCCGCCATCTCCATGTTCTTGTCGATATGCTCAACCTCGTCCACGACTGGCACGCTGTCTATCGTGGCGCGTATTGCTGGGCTTGCGGTGTTCGCTACGGCGTTTGCAGCTGCATCCTCCGCCATATCTTGCAACCGGAGTATGTACTCGCGCGGTGACTTGAGCGCGTTGAAGCGGTAGCCGCCGATGTACGAGTGCGCGCCGGGTCCCACGCCGAGATACGGTTCGTTGCGCCAGTATGTCAGGTTGTGGAGGCTGCGCTTGCCGTCTTGCGCCCAGTTTGATATTTCGTAATGCCGGTATCCCGCGTGGCGCATCTCGTCTTGCGCCTGTATGTACATATCGGCGGCGAGATCGGCGTCCGGCTCCGGAATGTTGCCTTGCTCCACCCAGCGTTCCATCGGCGTACCGCCTTCCAGCGTCAGGCAGTACATGGATATGTGCGGCGGCGACAAGTCCAACGCCCGCGACAGCGTATCCTGCCACTGGGCGGCGCTCTGCTGCGGCAAGCCATACATCAGGTCAATGCTGATGTTGTCGAACCCCGCAGTGGCAGCCTGACGATAGGCATTCGCGGCGTCTGCTGCGTTGTGTCGGCGTCCCAGCATTCGCAGGATGTCGTCGTCGAAGCTCTGCACGCCGATGCTCAAGCGATTGATGCTGCAGTCCAGGTACGCCTCAAGCTTGCTCGTGCTGAAGTCGCCGGGGTTCGCCTCTAGCGTAACTTCAGCGCCTGCCTGCACATCGAACGCAGCCTGAATCGTCGTCATAATACGGACAATATCGCCGGCAGGCAGATACGACGGTGTGCCGCCGCCGAAGAATATGGTGTGTACCTGCGGGCGGTGCAGCAGCCTGCCCCAGTGCGTAATTTCAGACCGCAGCGCCGCCATGTATGACGGCATAAGCGGCTCAATTGCGGCGTAAGTATTGAAGTCGCAATACGGGCACTTCGTCTCGCAGAACGGTATGTGAACATAGAGCGAAATGGGCATCGGAACGCGCTCTGACATGGATGTGCGCTCAGGCGCGGCGGCGGATTCGGCTGTTGACATTGCGTTCCTGCCTAGACATTAAACAGCACGTGCATAATGTCGCCATCCTGCACAATGTAATTCTTGCCTTCTTGCCGCAGCATCCCGTTCTTGCGCGCCTCTGCGAGTGTGCGGCAGCTGACCATGTTGGGGAATGTTACGACCTCGCCGCGAATGAATCCGCGCTCTAGGTCGGAATGAATCTGTCCTGCCGCCTTCACCGCGGATGTGCCGCGCGTTATCGGCCAAGCGCGTACCTCATCTTCGCCCACTGTCAGGAAGGATATTAGGTCGAGCGCTTCGTAGCACAGGTTTATCACGCGGCTAAGCCCGGATTCGCCCACAATGCCAAGCGATTCGCGGAATTCAAACTCATCCTCGGTGTCCATCTGCCCGAGCTCCATTTCGAGTTTGCCGCACAGCGCGGCGGTGCGGATTCGCTCAGTCCGCACTTCGTCCGCAAGCCGCTGTTCGATGGACGCGATGTCGTCGATACGGTCCTCGCCCACATTGACTACCACGACGAGCGGCTTCGCCGTAAGCAGCTGAAAGCCCGACAGCAGCCGCAGTTCGTCGTGGTTCAGCGTCTGGTCGCGCACATGTACACCCGCTTCTAGGTTGTCCCGCACGTTTTTCAGCAACGCCTGCTCCCTATTCAGCGCGTCTCGTTCCGCAGTCTTCGCGCCTTTGAAGCCTTCTGCGACTCGCTGCAGCCTGCGCTCTAGGATGTCCAAGTCGGAAATCGTCAGCTCGAAGAGCAGTGTATCGATGTCGCGGAAGGCGTCGATGCTGTCGGCGATGTGCGGCACGGACGGGTCGTCGAAGTTGCGCGCAACCATTAGTATGGCATCCGCGCGCTGCAAGGTGTTCAGGTATTCGCCGCCGATGCTTTGTGTCTTGCCCAGCCCTTCCGGCGCTGCAGGCAGGTCGGCGTATGTAACTTCTGCGTTCACCTTGCGCTTGGGATTGAATATGCCGTTCAACACATCGAGGCGCTCGTCCGGTACTTTTGCCGCGCCAAGATTGATGCGATTAGCGTATGCGGCGACCTGCGCAGAGCCGCGCGTCGCAGCGTTGAATATCGTGGTCTTGCCGCTTTGGGGAAGTCCGATTATCGTTATTTCCATATTTGCAGTGAGTATCCTAATTGCTAATCTGCTAGGGTAGGGCGCTGCCAAGACGAAGGGCTTCTAGTGAGGGGCTGTTGAACGTAGTGTTCACTTGTTCGGTTTGTCGTCCTCCACGATGCGCGCAGAGCCGTCTATGATGTTACCGTCGGCGTCCGGAGACGGTGCTTTGCCGCCGCCAAGATGCTCGCGCAGCACATCGCTCGGAATCGACAGCAGGAACAGCGTTCCCGTCGCGACGATAGCAACTATGTCGTCCAGCCATCCCAGCCCAATCAAAAAGTCGGGTATGATGTCAAAAGGCGACAGAAGATAGACTATCCCGGCGGGAATGATTAACTTCGACCAGATTGGAACGCGCCTATCGAGCATCAGTCGCATTATCAAGCGCCCAATGCCGGAGCGCGCCAGCATCCAGAGCAGCGATGGTTTGAACATAGCAATTCGCCCCCAAGTGTTCCTTTACATTATAACCTGTCAGGACAATACTTGGGATAATTGCAACCCCCATCGTCCCTTACCAGTTTGACTGGGAGAAGGCTAGGATGAGGGCGAGCCGCGAACTATGCCCAGCCATATTGAGCCAGATAAAGGCAAACCGAATTAAGGCAAACGAAAATGATCCATCTGATTTACGGCGAAGACTCGCTGTCCGTCGAAGAGATGCTGGCGTCCCTGCGCGTGGCTGACAGTACAAGCGACCTGTACGATGTGAACACGACTATGTTGAACGGCGCGTCGGTCAGCTTGCCGGAACTTGAGGCGGCATGGAGCACCGTACCCTTTATGGCGGACAAGCGCACCGTGATAGTGCGTAATCTGCTGGCGCGCATGCAGCCCAGAAGTGGCGGAGGCGCGCGCTCAAGAGGCGCATCGAAAACTGCTCTGGGTGAGTGGGCGGACATCGGCAACCGACTGGAGCATGTGCCGCAATCCACAGATCTGATATTCGTCGACGGCGATGTCAAGGGCAACAACCCGCTACTCCGCGCGATTCGTCCGCTTGCGCAAGTGCGCGAGTGTAAACTGCCATCCGTGCGCGATATGCCCGCGTGGGTGCGTCAGCGCGCCGACAAGCTTGGCGCCGCAATCGAGCCAAGCGCAATCGCCGCACTCGTTGATTCCATAGGCAATGACACGCGGCTAATCGACATGGAAATGCAGAAACTCGCCCTGTATCGCTCCGGCAGCGCGATACGACGGCAGGATGTCGAGGCGATGGTGTCGTACGCGCGTGAGGCGAACATCTTCGCAGCCGTGGACGCCGCGCTCGAAGGCAGGGCGGGCGTTGCTCTCCGTATGGCGCATCAACTTTTGGACGCGGGGCAGCATCCCATATATGTCATCACAATGCTGGCGCGTCAGGTGCGCTATCTCATCCTCGCCAAAGACCTGAAGGCGCGTGGTATGTCCCAAGCCGAGATAGGCAGCCGTATAAATGTGAGAGGCTATCCGCTGACAAAGACAATGCAGCAGGAGCCGCGATTCAGTGCGGAACGATTGGTCGAAATCCACCGTAAACTGCTCGAAGCCGACCTATCCATCAAAACTGGCGCCGCCGACGAAGAAATGGCACTCGACACGCTGATAATCGCCCTATCAGAGCGCGCTTGACGACGCATGCTCGCATGGGCGCATTGCGGTGCAAACTCGAGTTGTGGGAGAACATTTGTGAAGGCGTCCGACAATCTGGACGCAAGCGCATATTGTCAATCTGAGCAGGGC
>VXRI01000339.1:0-8908 GCA_009838595.1 Chloroflexota bacterium
TTTGAAGTGGGAGAGCGCAGTGAGGAGACCTTCTTGAGGCTGTACGAGCGTCTGCTTGATGCGAAGCGCTACGGAAGCGACGACTACAATGTGTACAAGAATGTGTACAAGTGGTTGCCGCGCGACAGGTACAAGATTGGCAAAGGCAGTGAGGTGAATGGGAATGATAGGCTGCACTCGGTGTTGAGGGGTAAGTTGAACAGGCTTGCGAGAAAGACGAGAGGTTACTCGAAGAGCGTGGAGATGCTGCTTGACTCGGTTGCTTTGGTCTGTCTGCGATTATGATGAAATCATATACCAACACACACTGAGAATACCCGTCTTCCAGGGCAATCGCATCTTGCGACAATTGGAATACTTATTGCGCTCACTTATCATATACAATGATGATTCCAAGTCTCATTGAAGGTTTGGTAAAGCCTTGACTGCATATTTCAGCGAATATCGTAGCCTGGAAGAGGCGCAAAACGGCTGATTTCTCCGAAGTTCTCGCCCAATCAATTTAGATGCGATTGCCCTGACCCGTCTTCCCAATGCGTTGTCCAATAAAAGAAGGTTTGATATACTTACCGCGTTTGTGGGAGAATGCCCAAATACAGGCGCGAACCGAAAACTTCGCGCAAATTCGAGAAAGGAGGTGGGATATTGCACTGGATAGATTTCACCAGTCCCCACTCGGTTAGAGAAGCGGTTGAACTGCTAAACGACGCAAACGGAAGCGCGCGTGTGTTGGCGGGAGGGACCGACCTGCTGGTCCAGCTTAGGGGCGGCAGGTTTGACGACGTAAACCTCGTCGTGGACGGCAAGAACATACCTGAGCTCAACGAGATTACATACGACCCGGAGGGGGGTCTGACTCTCGGCGCGGCTGTTCCTTGCTACAGGATTTATGGCAACGCGGCGATTTCGCGCGCGTACCCCGGATTGATAGACTCCGCTTCCCTCATCGGAGGCACGCAGATTCAGGGCAGGGCGTCTTTCGGCGGCAACCTTTGCAACTCCACGCCCAGCGGAGACTCCATACCGGCGATGATCGCGCACAGCGCAGTCGCCAATATAGAGGGTCCCGATGGTCACCGGCATGTGGCGGTAGAGGACTTCTGCACGGGACCGGGCAGCAATGTGCTGGGTCGCGGCGAGATGCTGGTATCCATCAGCTTCCCTGCTCCGACCAGCGGATTCGGCGCGAATTACATGCGCTTCATCCCGCGCAATGAGATGGACATCGCAGTCGCCGGTGCCGGCACTTCGGTCGTGCTCGATGGCGATACTATCAAGTCGGCGCGCGTGGCTCTCGCAGCTGTCGCGCCTACGCCGCTCTATGTATCCGCAATCGGCGACGCCATAGCAGGCAAGCCCGCCAACGATGACACGCTGGCAGAGGCGGGACAGATGGCGAAGGACGCCGCTACCCCCATCACCGACATGCGCGGTACCATCGAATACAGAAAGCATCTGTGCGATGTGCTTACACGGCGCTCGCTGCAGATTGCTATTGACCGAGCTAAGGAGAATGCTTAATGCCCGGAAAGACTTATGTTCAGACCAGAATCAATGGCGAACCCGTGGACTTCCTCGCGGAGCCGCGTCAGAGCCTGCTCGAGTGCCTGCGTGATGTCATCGGCCTGACCGGCTCTAAGGAAGGCTGCAATGACGGCAACTGCGGCGCCTGCACTGTCGAGATGGACGGTAGAATCGTTACATCCTGCCTCGTGCTCGGCGTCGAAGCCGAAGGCAGCGACATCACCACCATCGAAGGCATCGCCGAGGGCAGCGAACTTCATCCCGTGCAGCAGGCATTCCTAGAGAACGCGGCATTGCAGTGCGGAATATGCACGCCCGGCTTCATCGTGGCGACGAAAGCGCTGCTTGATCACAACCCCGACCCGACCGAACACGAGATACGCTTCTGGCTTGCGAACAATCTCTGCCGCTGCACCGGCTACGACAAGATTGTGCGCGCAGTCCAAGACGCGGCGAGCCGAATGCAGGAGGCGAGCGCATGACGACTACGACCGACTACGAGAGAAATATGATCCTGTCCAGCCAGGAATACAATGTGGTCGGCACGCGGCCCATTCGACACGACGGCGCGGACAAGGTGACAGGTCGCGCGCTCTACGGCGCAGATTTTGACACGGCGGGTCTGCTGCACGGCAAGGTGCTGCGAAGCCCCCACGCACACGCGAACATCGTGTCCATCGATACCAGCGCGGCGGAAGCGCTGCCCGGTGTGATGGCAGTGGTGACATTCGCTGACTTCCCGCAGGTGTCGGACGGCACAGTGGACTTTGGCGAAGAGATCACAACCGTTCACGACCTCCAGTCCAATATACTGGCGCGCCATAAGGTTCTTTACAAGGGGCATGCAGTGGCTGCGGTAGCGGCTACTAACGCGCACATCGCCGAGGAAGCAGTAAAGCTAATCGACGTGGAATACGAGACGCTTCCTTCGGTGATGACGGTGCAGGACGCTATGGTTGACGGCGCGCCCATCCTTCACGAAAGCATGCGCACGAACGAGCTCGGCGCCACCGTTGACGACAAGCCGAGCAATGTCGCACAGCACTTCCAGCATGTCAAGGGCGACATCGATGCAGGCTTTGGCGAAGCCGATGTCATCGTGGAACGTGAATTCAACACCGTAACGGTCCACCAAGGTTACATCGAGCCGCACGCGGCATCCGCATTTTGGAACACCGATGGCAGGCTGCATATCTGGTGCAGCACACAGGGAGCGTTCCCCGCGCGAGACGCCACGGCAGAGGTTCTGCGCCTGCC
The DNA here is from genome assembly GCA_009838595.1 of Chloroflexota bacterium. Classification (GTDB taxonomy): domain Bacteria; phylum Chloroflexota; class Dehalococcoidia; order Lucifugimonadales; family JADFKI01; genus Bin90. Next base: position 2,782 of record VXRI01000339.1, read on the forward strand.
TGTGTCCCAGGTGCGCGTAACTCCGATGGAAATTGGCGGTGGCTTCGGCGGCAAGATTCCCGTGTACCTAGAGCCGGTCGCCGCGATGCTCTCCAAGAAGAGCGGCAGGGCGGTCAAACTCGTTATGAGCCGCGCAGATGTGTTCGAGGCATCCGGCCCCACCTGCGGCTCCAACATGAAGGTGAAGATTGGCGCAAAGCACGATGGTACGATTACCGCGATGCAGTCTTACCTCGCATTCGAGGCGGGCGCATATGCCGGTTCGCCCGTTGGCGCAGGCGCGCAGTGCGTCTTCGCCGCATACGATGTCGAAAACGCCGTTATCGACGGATATGATGTCGTGGTCAACAAGCCGAAGACGGCGGCATACCGAGCGCCCGGCGCGCCAAACGCCGCATTCGCCTGCGAGCAGGCAGTCGACGAACTGGCGATTAAGCTCGGTATGGACCCGATCGACCTACGCCTGAAGAACGCGTCCGTAGAAGGCACGCGCAGGCCCGACGGCACGGTCTTCCCGCGCATCGGCTGCGTGGAAGTGCTGGAAGCGATGAAGAATCACCCGCACTACAGCGCGCCACTTGGCGAAAATCAGGGTCGCGGCGTTGCCATTGGCTATTGGTTCAATGTCGGCTTTGAATCCGCTGTGAACATCGCGGTCAACGCGGACGGCACGATTACGCTGGTCGAAGGTTCGACCGACATCGGCGGCAGCCGCGCGTCCATTGCAATGCAGGCGGCTGAAGTGCTCGGCATCCCCGCAGAGAGCGTTCGCCCGTCCGTCGTGGACACCGACTCAGTTGGCTTCACTGCCGTAACGGGTGGCAGCCGCACAACATACGCCACCGGCTGGGCAGCATACGACGCAGCCATGGATGTCAAGCAGAAGATGATCGAGCGCGCCGCGACTATCTGGGATGTGGACGTCGATTCCATAGAAATGGAGAACGGCGTGTTGCAGTCCGCCAGCGATCCTGAACTCAATATGAGCTTCAGCGATCTCGCCGCTCAGATGGGTGGTACGGGCGGTCCTATTGTTGGCACGGCAAGCCGCAACGCAGGCGGTATGGGCGTTGGCGGTGGCTCGTTCGCCGGCAACATCGTCGATGTCGAGGTCGACCCGGCAACCGGCAAGACCGAAGTTGCGCGCTTCACCGTCGTGCAGGACGCCGGCAAGGCTATCCACCCGAGCTATGTCGAAGGGCAGATGCAGGGCGGCAGCGTGCAGGGCATCGGCTGGGCGCTCAATGAAGAGTATTATATGACCGACGACGGTACTATGGCGAACTCCACACTGCTGGACTATCGCATGCCCACCTCGCTCGACCTGCCGATGATTGACACTGTTATCGTGGAAGTGCCGAGCGACCATCCCTTCGGTGTGCGTGGCGTGGGCGAAGCGAACATTGTGCCGCCAACCCCGGCTATCGCCAACGCGATCCACAGCGCCACCAACATTCGCATGGAGAGGCTGCCGATGAGCCCGGTCGCTATTATGGAAGAGACTTGGAAGCAGAGTTAGCGCTATGGCGACAGTATTCGTTCCCTCTCTGATGCAGAGCCTCACGGACGGCAAGACGCGAGTGCAGATCCCTGGCGCAACAGTTCGACAGGTTATTAACAATCTGGAGAGCGAGTACCCAGGGTTCAAGGCGCGTCTGGTTGAAGACGATCGTGTCAAGCCGAATATATCGGTAGCGGTTGATGGTGAGGTTACGCCTTTGGGCATGCTAGAAAAGGTGAATGACGACAGCGAGGTGCATTTTTTGCCCGCCATTGGTGGCGGCGCCTAGGCACCTCCGCTGCAAACAGCCTATGCAATAAAAGACGGGCCGATGACACCAAACCAAGGTGCGTCGGCCCGTTTCGTTTGTCCATATAGGGTGTATAGTGTATAGATGCAATTCGCAGGCGCGAAGATATTTCTGCCTATACGCAGAACGAGTTTGATGTGGAGGCGCGTTTATGGGGCGCACTACGGTTGAAGCGTTTGTGACCGGTGAGAACGGAATACGTAGATTCGAGTTAATGGTCGATACAGGTTCTACCTATGTGGCCTGCCACTTGAAGACATAGAATGACTGGGGCTGTACAAATTTCCCGGCGGCACACGCAGGCTAATGACCGGGATAGGAGTGATGGAAAGCGATACTTACGCTGCGGAAGTGCGGATTGGCGAAGACCGCGCTCCTGGATATGTCATGGTGTCTCCAGTGCCTCTGATAGACTACGAACTGTTGCAGCATCTTCGGATGAAGGTGAATCCGCTTACTCACAGGCTAGAGAAAGTATCAGCAGAAGATGAAGATTCCCCCCGTTCCTATTGATTTATTCACTGTAATGAAGCAAATAATTTCATAATAGGAGTGTCAAAAATGGTAGAAAAAGAAATCAAAGGCGTAATCGTTCCCATACTCACGCCGCTGAAGTCCGATGAGAGCGTGGATGTGCCATCGTTGCGCCGCTTGGTGAACTACCTGATAGACAACGGCGTGCATGGGATATGGGTGTCTGGCACGACCGGCGAATTCGCGAACCTGTCGGACAAAGAACGCCTAGTCAGCATGGATGCCGTCGTCGATGAAGTGAATGGGCGAGTGCCGATTATCGGTAATGTATCCGGCGCCAGCACACAGATATCCATCAACATGGCACTCGAAGTGCAAGAAATGGGTATGGACGGATTAGCCGTTACGCCTCCGTACTACTATCCTAACGCGCAGGACGAAATTCTCGACCATTATCGGCACATCAGCACGCGAGTCGGCACACCTCTCTGGGTGTACAACATACCGCAGACGGTCAAGACCGCCGTCGCGCCCGGCACGATAGCCACGCTCGCAGGCGAAGGCGCGGTCGTCGGCGTCAAGGACAGCTCCGGCGCAGGTGAACTGCTCGCTGAGATTAATGTGCTCTGCCAGCAGGGCGACATATCACTGCTGCGCTTCCTCGGCACAGCATTTCGCATCACCACCGCAGGGTCTGTCGGCGTGCAAGGCGTCATCCCCGGTATCGCGAACCTGATACCCGCTGCGGCGTCCGCAGGCTGGGAAGCAGGTGAAGCAGGCGACACCGAAGGAGTGCGCAAGAGCAACGCAACCATCATGGCAGCGGGCAAGATTTCCCGTCTGGCGCAGGGTGGCGGCGCAAATGCCGCAAGCTTCGCAGGCATGAAGTCCGCGCTGAAGCACATGGGCGTCATCGACGACGACACCGTATCTCGCCCACTTCGCCCGCTAACCGCCGAAGAGAAGCAAGGCATACCGGGGATATTGGAAGAATTGGGATTGGGGTAGTTCAGGGCTATCCATCCTGAGCCAATCTACGAGTGACTCGCCATCACATGCGGCAGGTAGTTAAAGGACTGGAATTGACCGAGCCAACAAGCCAATTCGCAAATGTTCGCGGCATTCGCCTGCGCTATGTTGACTGGGGCGGCGAAGGTCCTACAATACTGATGCTGCACGGCGACATGCGCACGAGCCGTAGCTGGGACGCGGTGGCACGCAGGCTCGTGGACGAGTACCACATCATTGCGTTGGACATGCGCGGACACGGCGACAGTGATTGGACGCCGCGCGGCTACAGGTTCGATGAGCGGGTGGACGACCTCGCCGCATTCTGTGATGCGTTGGACTTACGCGGCGTCTTCGGCGTGGCGCACTCCACGGGCGGTGTGGTCATGTCGCTCTGCGCGCAGAAATGCCCAGGTATGTTCTCGCAACTCGCGCTGATGGAGCCTATGGTCGTGGTTGACGAACGCTTTCACAAGATGGTCGCCGGCAGAGAACACGCTGAGCGCAGCACTTGGCAAAGCCGCGAACATCTCCACGGTTATTTGAGCAAGCACCGCGCAGCATCGAGCTGGCATCCCGAAGTGTTAGACGATGTGGTGGCGCACGAAGCATACCGGCGCCACGATGGCTTGATAGACATGAAATGGTCGTCGTACACATTCAACTGGCTCGACCGCGACGGGGACAATGTTGACCTAAAGCCCGTGTTCGCCGAACTTGGCTTGCCCATCCTGTTTATCCGCAGCAGCGGGCATAGCACGCGCATCAAGGAACTCAACGAAGTACAGGACGGCATCCCCGATTTCCACCGTCTGACCATCGAGAACACCGGACACAACATGTACATGGAGCGTCCGGACGCGATTGCCCGCTCCATCAGAAAGTTCGCATCGGGGCAATCACTGCCGCCTGCGATATGATCCAGCGCAAATTCATTCTGTTTATACTGTTCATACATGTAAGTCTCTATTCTTAGGAGAGCAAAAAGTGAAAGTTACCGCAATCGAAGTATTTCCCGTCAAGTCGCTGACCAGGCCTTGGTTGTACTGCGCCGTCCGCACGGACGAAGGCATAACCGGCTACTCGGAGTTCGGAGTTGGCGACCTAGCCAAGGGGTTGGCAGGGCTTGTCGAAGACCTGTCGCGCCACATAGTTGGCAAAGACCCGCGCAGCGTGGAGCAGCACTACACGAACATGGTGCGCTCGTCGCGCTCGTCATACGGCGGCGCCACTTGGATGGCAATCGCCGGCATCGAACTCGCGCTCTGGGATGTGAAGGGCAAGGCGATGGGCGTTCCTGTGCACGAACTCGTCGGCGGTCCAACCCGTTCCGAGCAGAAGGTCTATTGGTCGCACCTGATTAGCTACCAGTCCAGCAATTACGAAGCACTGGGCAGAGAGCCTATCCGTAACTATGACGACATCAAGGCGCTCGGCCGCCAGGCGCGGGACGCCGGCTATGACACGATGAAGACGAACATCCAGATTCCCGGCGACCCGTTCCGCACGATAAGCCATGGTACGACGGGACCGCACGACCAAGTGCTTACCCGTGAGTTGCAGAACGCTGCAGTTCGCCAAATTTCCGCGATGCGCGAAGAGGCGGGACAGGATGCGCACATCTGCCTAGACGTCAATGTGAACTTCAAAGCGGAGGCGCAGATACGGCTGGGTCAAGCGCTTGAACCGTACGATCTGATGTGGATGGAAATCGACAACCTCGACGCCGAGAGCCTCCGCATGGTCAAGGACGCCACGCGCACGCCGATATGCTCCGGCGAGCAGAAGCTCGGTCCGCTGAACTATCTCGAACTCTTGCAGAACCGCTCCATGGATTTCATGAAGCTCGATGTGCAATGGCAGGGCTTCATTCCTGCGCGCCGCGCCGCGAACATGGCAGAGTTGTTCGACATCAACGTCGCGCCGCATAACTACAACAGCCACCTGTCGAACTTCCAGACGATGAACTTGTGCGCCTCCGTCAACAATGTGCGGATAAGTGAGAGCGACCCGGTGCAGGCGCCGTGGCGCGAAGAACTGTTCACCGTGCTGCCGGAAATCAACAACGGCATGATGAAGATACCGACAGGTCCAGGCTGGGGAACGGACCTGCGCGAAGATATGGCGAAGAAGTACGCATGGACGGGGTAGTTTGAAGGGACAGAATGCACATTGTTTACTGGTGTATGGATTGCATGGGGTCAGTTAAATGCAAAATACCTTGTATTATGGGGACTGTCTTGATGTGATGGCGGGTTTGCCGTCCGATTTGGTTGACTTGATTTATCTTGACCCGCCGTTCAACTCCAAAGCCAACTACAATGTCCTGTTCACTCCCGATGACGGCAAGCGTAGGCGAGCGAAGACTCCTGTCGCTCAAATGATGGCGTTCAGCGACACCTGGACTTGGAACGTCGACGCTGTTCAGCGTGTCAGCGAAATCGAGAACGCAATAGCACATCCCGCTCACAAAAGCATCACCGGCTTAAAGTATGTGCTAGGGGAATCCGGTATGCTGTCATATCTAAGCTACATGGCAGTCAGACTGGTTGACATGAGGCGTCTCCTAAAGCCCACCGGCAGCATATACTTGCATTGCGATCCAACAGCAAGTCATTACCTGAAAATGGTGATGGACGATATTTTTGGCGCGAGGCATTTTCAGAATGAGATTGCATGGTGCTATTCCCATGGCGGTAAGAGTGGAAAACGATTTGGCCGTAAACATGACTGCATATTTTGGTATTCAAAATCAGCCAATCCTGTGTTCAACGGTGACGATGTCAGGATTGAGATGAAATCTGGCAAAGAGAGCTTCGGAGGCAGATTGGAAA
>VXRI01000339.1:8918-9420 GCA_009838595.1 Chloroflexota bacterium
CGTCATACGCTAGTTCGTCCGGTCTCGGGGGCCCGGAGATGTTTATACCACGAGCTTCGGAGGCAGATTGGAAACGGATAAAGACGGAAGAAAATATCGACTGGTATATGGCACGAAAAACTCAAAAGGAGAGACTCGATACTACAAGTATTACCTTGATAAAGGTAAGATTCCCGAGGACTATTGGACCGACATAAACAGCCTTCAATCTGGAGTGAGAGAGCGGCTTGGGTATCCAACACAGAAACCCCAAGCTCTTCTCGAGCGCATCATCAGCGCAAGCAGCAATGAAAGTGATGTTGTGCTTGACCCTTTCTGCGGCTGCGGGACGACTGTTGTCGCAGCTGCCAAGCTCAACCGAAAATTCATAGGGATTGACATATCACCCTACGCTATCAGCATTATCAAGTCGAAACGACTTGACCCAATGAATGTTGATGCAAATGTAGAAGGCATTCCGAAAGATATAATGGGGGCACAGATAATGGCCCAGTCCCAACCG
>VXRI01000175.1 GCA_009838595.1 Chloroflexota bacterium
TGCTTCACTCCCTCGCTCTTTATCTGCGCCAGCGCCTGCTTGCCAACGAAGTCGTGCTTGTTAAGGTCAACCTGCCAGCCTAGCCGCACTTCGTACGGATTGTTCTCGATGTCCATATCCTGCCCGTAAGACAGGATGCCTGCCTCTAGGCGGCGTATGTGGCTTGGCGCGATGACACGCAGGTTGAATTCTTCCCCCTGCTCCAAGATGTACGGCCAAACATCGTCGGCGTATAGCATGGCGTCGTGCAAGTATATCTCGAATCCGACCTCGGCGGAGAAGCCGGTGCGCGAGACGGTAACATCGTGCCCGTTCAGTTTCGTGCGCAACAAGCCGTAATACGGTATGCCGCGTACCTGCTCTCCGAACATTTTCTCCATCAAGTCCACGGACTTTGGACCCTGAATCTGCACCGGCGATACATCTATCTCGTTGAGGCTCACATTAAACTTTCCGGTGTGGTTTACGCCCTGCGCCCACAGCAGCAGGTCCGAGTCCGATATGCTGAACCAGAACTCGTCCTCTGCTACGCGCAACAGCACAGGGTCGTTGATGACACCGCCGTATTGGTTGCACAGAATGACATAGCGCGCCTGCATCGGAGGCAGGAGCGTATGCACATCGCGCGTGATGATGTAATTCACGAATGCGGCAGCGTCAGGTCCCTTCACCTGAATCTGCCGCTCTACCGCCACATCCCACATGCTCACATGCCGCGTCAAGTACTTGTACTCTTCTAGCAGCCCTCCCTGCTCCGGCTTAATGTACGCTCGCGGATGGTACATGTGGTTGTAAGTAGTGTATGCCCAGCAGCCTGCCGCCTTCGACAGGTGCCACCAAGGGGACTTCCTAATGCGAGTGGAAATCAGCATACGGGCGTCGCTGTTCCCGCTCTGACGCAAGTTGATCGGCAAAGTTCGCCGCTTAAGACCGTCGATTACCAGAGTTTGCTCCACCGTATAACCTCCATAGTTATATGGCTCTAACGCCAGCTCAACATGACACGCCAACGCGGAAGATTATTTTCGCTTAACTCTACGCACCCCTCCTTCCACTGCGCCGCGCCTGTCTTCGCGCGCAGCACTGCTTTTCGTAACCAATATGCGTTCTAGTAGGGGAACCTGCCGGCCGCCTCTGCTGATATTAACAGGCGCTGCCGCTTCTGATTCCGCCTACGCCTTCATCTTCCTGCCATCGGGGTCGTACAGCGGCTCGCGCGCCACCGTCGCCGGCAGGCGATCGCCGAAGTACAGCACATCGACCTTTGTTCCCACATCGGCGTACTGCGTCGGCAAGTAGCCGTACACAATGCCCTTGCCAATGGAATGTCCGTAGTTCGCGCTTGTTACATAGCCCAGCGTTTCATCGCCGTCCACGATAGGCTCTTTGCCAACCACTACGGCATTCAGGTCGTCCAGCGTTATGCAGCATAGTTTGCGGCGCACGCCTTCTGCCCGTACTTTGCGCAGCGCGTCTCTGCCGATGAAATCACCCTTTCGCATTCGCACTGCGAAGCCGATGCCCGCTTCGAATGGGTTGTATTCGGTGTGGATGTCGTTACCCCACAGACGGTAGCCTTTTTCGAGGCGCAGCGAGTCGAACGCGCCGCCGCCCGCCGCGATGACGTCAAGCGGCTGACCTGCTTCCCACAGCAAATCCCATAGCCGCACGCCCATTTCCGCCGGCGCGTATATCTCCCAGCCGAGCTCGCCGATGTACGATATGCGCAGCGCCAGCGCGGGAACTTCGCCTATCGTGATGCGTTTCGCGGACATATACGGAAAGCCGTCGTTGCTCAGATCGTCATCGCAGACGCGGCTCAGCAAGTCGCGAGCGCGCGGTCCCCACAGCCCGATGCAGCACATCGCCGTGGATACATCGGTAATCCGCGCAGAGCCGTCTTGCGGCATGCCTGCCTCAATCCACGCCAAGTCGTGCAGTCCCATCGCGCCCCCGGTTACGACCATGAAGCGCTCGTCGTCCAGCCGCGTAACGGTCAGGTCGCATTTGATTCCGCCGCTCGGCGTCAGCATTGACGTGTATGTGATGCTGCCCACCGGATTGTTCATCCGGTTCGTGGCGAGCCGCTGCAATGCGCCTAGCGCACCCGGTCCGGCAATCTCAAACTTGGCGAATGGCGTCATGTCGAACATGGCGACACGCTCTCGCGCGGCGACATGCTCTGCCGCGACCGTAGGCGACCATTCGCGCGCCGCCCAGCCCGTGCGTTCCGCGCCCTTGACTGTCAGCGAATCTAGCAAGCCTTCGTTGGCGGCATACCACTGCGGTCGCTCCCATCCGGCGTTTTCGAAAAACACGGCGTCTAACGCCTGCTGTCGCGGGAAGAACGGCGTCAGGCGCAGGCTGCGCGGATGTTCCATCTGCTGGCGCGGGTGGATGATGTCATAAACTTCGCGGTATTGCTGCGCGGCGCGCGTCCGTACATAGGGTCGCGTGTTCGCGTGCGGATGGAAACGGCGGATGTCGCATTCGCGCAGGTCTGTCGTGGGTTCGCCGTTAACAATCCACTCGGCGACTGCCTTGCCCACACCGCCCGCTTGCGTAATCCAGACCGCCTGCGCCGACCAAAATCCGCGAACCTGCGGCGATTCGCCCAGCACCGGAAAGCCGTCCATCGTAAACGAAAATATGCCGTTGAACTTTCGCGTCAGCCCGGCGCCTTCGATGCCGGGCAAGATTTCGCGCGCCGCCGTCCACGCTCGCTCGAAGTGGCGTGGCGTGAACTCCACTTCGGATGGCATAATCGGCGCGTCTGCATGATCGAGTATATCGTCCGCGTCCATCACGAGCGGCTCGTGGTTGTACGACCCGATTCCGAAGCCTTCGCGTACTTGGCGGAAGTACATCGAAGCGTCTTGATGGCGCAATAGCGGCTGTTCGACCTCTGCGGTCGCGCCTGCAAGCCCTTCTAACGGAGTCGTTACGGCGTACAGGTGCTGCATCGGCGACAGCGGAATTGGCACGCCTGCCATGCCGCCCACCATAGGCGCCCAGATGCCCGCCGCGGAAACGACCAACTCCGTCTTGATTTCGCCCCGCGAGGTCTGCACGCCCGTAATGCGCCCTGCGTCAATGCCAAAGCCGGTAACCTTGACGCCGCCGAAGAACGCCGCGCCGTTGCGCTCTGCCTCACGCGCCATAGCCTCTGCCGGTCGGGTAGCCTTCGTGTGAATGTCTGACGGCACATGCAGCGCGCCCAACACGCGCTCGGACAGCATCGGAATCATAGCGCGCGCCTCGTCCGTGCTGATGAGATGCGCTTCAACGCCCCAGCTTTTGCCATAGCCTGCCTTGCGCTTCAGGTCGGTCAGGCGCTCGGGCGTCCAGGCGGCTTCTAGGCTGCCCACTGGATTGACGCACGGCTCGCCGTCAAGCGTCAGGTTGCTCCAAAGGTCAACAGTGTAACGCGCAAACTCGGTCATCGCCTTCGATGCATTTAGTTGAAACACCAGACCCGGCGCGTGCGAGGTAGAGCCGCCCGTCTCGAACAGTGGCCCCTGCTCAACAACGACGACATCTCGCCAGCCGAACTTGCTCAGGTGGTATGCGACGCTGCAACCCGCGATGCCCGCGCCAATGACGACCGCTCGCGCATGCTCCGGCAGGGTGAAGTCAGACATGGCACCTATGTCCCCCAGTGTCTCCCAACCAACCAGTGATAATAGGTATTGCCGTAAGCGATAATGTCCTGTCTGCCGATGCTAGCACAGATTCAGTCCGCATGTAAGGCGAACTGTGGCGCATTATTACAGGGATAAACAGGATGGGCAGATTGGGAAGGATGGGATGTCAGCGCGCGCCATGCAGCGCCCCCGCCAGGTCCGCGGCGCTTTGCAATATGACAGCAGGCGTGTAGTTGGCGAACGCCTCTCGCTTCGTTACGCCTGAAAGTACGGCGGCGAATCTGATGCCGGCGCGTTTTGCCGTTTCCGCATCCGTAACGCTATCTCCGACATACAAGCAGCACTCTTTGGATGTGCCTAGCGTCTCGACTGCGCGCAGGAGGCCCGGCGGGTCCGGCTTCAGTCCATGCACATCCTCGCCGCCAACTATGACCTCGAACCGCCTGGCGAGTCCGTCTCGCAGCAGCACCCTCTCAATACGCCGCCGAAACTTTGACGACACAATACCCAGCCTAATGCCGTTACTCATCAGGGCATCCACCATCGGCGGCACGAAATCGAATAGCACTATTGAATCATGCAACACGACATCCGCCCGTTCAATGAACAGCCGCATGAACTTGTCGCCCTGACTTGCCTGCTCATCTCCCGCCAGCTCCGTCAGCGTGCGCGGCAGAGACAACCCAATGGTTCGGCGTATCGCATCATCCGACGCGGCGGGCAACCCCAGCCGCCCAAGAGCGTAGTTCACGCACTCAATCACCCCGTCCGACGAGTCCGCTAGGGTATAGTCGAAGTCGAAGATGACGCTCTGTACATCGGCGATACTTGGATACACGCTCATCCCATCCTGCATATCGATGTCAGTTCCCGCGTTCACAGCCCCATTAGGTCAGCGAGCGTCTTTAAGTCCGGCACTTCCAAGTCCGCGCCGGAGTTGCCGTCGGCCGGGTTGCCGGACGCGCTGCCTTCGCGCTCCAGTCCGGCGTGCCTGTTCACCCACACCGCATCCATGCCGAAGCTCTTTGCCGGCACGATGTCCAGTTTAACGCTTTCTGCCACATGCAGAACGCGCTCTTTAGGCACGCCAATGCGCGCGACCGCTATCGCAAAGTTGTTGTGCGAAGGTTTGTACGACCCTGCCTGCTCTGCCGTTACGATGTAGTCGAAATCGACTTCCAGTGTTCGCGCCGTCCCCGCGAATAGGTCGTCATCCACATTCGAGACTATGCACAACCTGTACTTGCCTTGGAAGCGCCGCAATGCATCAATAGTATCCGGGAAAGGCTGCCAGCTTCCAATCGACCCCGCGAGGCACTCCACTTCCGACAGAGACGGCACAAAGCCCAGCCGCGTACCGATACCACGCACGGTCGCGCGCAGAACTTCGCGGTATCGCCGGTACTCGCCGGATTTGCCTACGCCCTCAATCTCCGCGTACAGCGCCATCAGCTCGTCGTCGCTCACGCTCGTGCCGTGTGCGTCCACGACCGGACGCAGCGCGCCCGCAATCCCCGATTCCCAGTCAATCAGCGTTCCATAGCAGTCAAATGTCAGCGCGTCATAATTATTGAAGTCCAGCATCAGATATTTCGTCTCCCGTCTTAATCCTACTCGTCTTGTCCATCGATGGCGCTTACCCGCCCTTCCGCTTGCAGTTTTATCAGGTGCGCGCGAATTTGGCTGCGGGCAGTCTCCATCAGCTGCGGGTGGATGTTGCCGGCGTAGATGGCGTCCAGCAGCGCGTCCAGGCTGCGATTGCCCGCGTCAACCAATTTGGCAATCTGCTCTTCACGCGCGAGGCGGCGCGTTATCATCTCGTTCAACTTGTCCTGTGGCGTGTGGATTATCGGACCGTGTCCCGGCGCAATCATCCGCGAATCGAATCTTTTCATCTTGCGCATCGACTCGATGTACGCTGCCATATCGCCGTGATCCGGGCTGATGACGGTCGTGCCGGTGCCCAGTATCATATCGCCGCTGAACAGCACGCCCGTCTGCCGGTGCAGAATGCTTATGCTGCCCAAAGTATGCCCCGGCGTGTGGATAAACTCCAGCGTCGAATCGCCAAGCTCCAGTGTATCGCCATCGCCTACGGTCCCGTCCACGCTCACGCCTTCGGTGCTGTAATCGCCTTCGTCATCGTCTGACATGCGCTGGAACGGTTCGTCCGGTGCGCGCGCGGAAGATTGCTCGGACTCTATTGCCTCTTGTTCGATGCCGTTGCAAATCACCGCGCCGCCCGTAGCCTCGCGCAGCCGGTTCGCGCCACCGATGTGGTCGCCGTGCCGGTGAGTCAGCACGATAGCTGCAATCTCCGGCGATCCCATCGCCCGCCATTGCGCCAGATAATAGTCCACTTCGGCGTCTTTGCCATACGCCGTGTCGATGATTGCCGCGCGCTCGCTGCCGAGCGCCAGATACACATTCGGTGCATAAACGCCCTCGTGCGCGCCTTCGCCAACGACCATCTGATGCACGCCCGCCGCAATCTCCGTGATGCTTGTCTTCATGTCATGCGCGTCCTTTGCGTTCTAGCCTTTGCGTTCTAAACTGTTGGGGCTGCTTGAAAGGTCTGCCCGACAGGTTTTGCCTGAAGAAAATACAATACATTGACATTGGCACTTAATCAATTGCCGGTTTGGTAAGCGGATACTCTGCACCATTCCTAACCTTTACCTCTGTCAGCTCCGGTGGGGGAAGGGATAACCCCAGGCAATCTGCAACGAAATCTCGTAAAACCTGTCATTTGACTGGCAAATCTATTTGAAATACAGATTAGCAAGAGTATAATTCGCCGTGCTGTTAACAGGACATTAATAGGCGCGTAGCCGGGGTCTTTCGGTTATTCTTGTCATTTCGAGCGCAGCGAGAAATCTGAAAGTTGAGCGTAGCGAGAAACCTGAAAGCGCTGACTGTGGCAAACCTTGTTTATTTGCCTAGATTTTAGACACTTCACTCCGTTCGGGGTGACAACCGAAAGACCCTGCCGCGTAGCGGATATACTTGACAGGCACTTGTGGAAGGAGCACTTGGATGGACCCCGTCAATCTATACGATATGGAAACCCTCGCGAAGCAGACGATGCCCCACAATATGTGGACATTTGTGGACGCCGCCTCAAATGACGAAATCACTAAGCGCAGGAATCGCGAGTCGTTCGACCGCATTATGGTCAACGCGCGCTTTCTGCGTGATGTGTCAGAGCGCGACTTAAGTACGACCGTGCTCGGCGAGAAGATCGACTTCCCTGTGATGGTCGCGCCGACAGGTGGACAGCGGCAGGCGCACCCGGAAGGCGAGCGCGCCACTGCCACCGGCGCAGGCCGCGCGGGTACGCTGTACACGCTGCCGACAAGCTCCGGCTACAGCATTGAAGAGGTCGCGGAAGTCGCCACAGGCCCGCTATGGTTCCAGCTCTACCACCAGGATGACGAGGTAACCGAGATTCTGGTCAATCGAGCCAAGCAGGCGGGCTACAAAGCAATCTGCCTTACTGTTGACACCCCAGTCGGCAGCCCCAAAGAGCGCGACATTCGCAACTTGTACATGGCGCAACCCGGCTTGCACTGGGGCAGCCTGCGCGACAGGCCCGATCTTATCGAGCGAAGAAATGTCGGCGTGCCTGACCTCGCGGATTGGGCGCCGCCCGACTATGTGGGTTTGACCTGGGACAGGCTCGACTGGCTGCGCGATTTGACGGGCTTGCCTCTTATCGTCAAAGGCATTCGCACGGTGGAGGACGCAATTCAGTGCGCAGAGTACGGCGTTGACGGTATTGTCGTGTCCAACCATGGGGGCAGGCAGCTAGACGGAACGCCTTCCAGCATCGAGACGCTGGCGCCAATCGCGGAGGCAGTCGGCGAGCGTTTGGAGATATATCTGGACTCCGGCGTGCGGCGCGGCTTGGATGTGCTGAAAGCGCTGAGTCTTGGCGCGCGCGCGGTGCTGGTCGGACGCCCGCTTTACTGGGGCTTGGCATACGGCGGCGCGGACGGCGTAGAACTCATGCTCAACATCCTGAAGGTCGAATTCGACCGCGCGCTTGCCTATGTCGGTTGCAAAAGCCCGGACCAACTCCACCCCGGCATAGTGGACATCCCCGACACCAACTGGTGGCCTAGGAACTAGCCTAATCCGCAAGCGAAACTGAAACGCCCTATCCTCATGCAAGTGGGAATAGGGCGTCTCCTATGTGCTGCATTTCGCAATAGCGGAAGTCCGCTCACTCCGACAGCATGTCGTCATCCGTGCCGTCCGCCAAGCCTTTCTCCTTGCCCTCTGCCAGACCTTACACCTTTCCTTTGGCTTCAGCGTCTGGCGCGGCAGCCTCTCTCCACTTCTTCAAGTAGTCCGCCTACCATCTCTGCCAATGCCATACTCGCCTCCGTTATCACAAGGCTGATGAACGCCGTAGTGAAGAGTATCGCCGGCGCTTTCTGGATTCCTTCTTTCGCAGGAATGACGGGATATAATTGCGAAATGTCAACAGAATCTAAAGTATCGCCCCCGCATCCTGGAACCTCGCCACATCGTCCCAGCCGTAGCCAAGTTCGTCGATTAGGACGGCCTCGGTGTCTTGTCCTAGTTCGGGCGCGCCTCGTTTGACGGCTGCGGGCGTTTCGCTGTATGCCACCGGAAAATTGCACACGCGGATGGGTCCCATGTCCGGGTGGTTGAAGTCGGTGATGTAGTCGTTTGCTATCACCTGCGGATCGTTTTTCAGGTCGGATACGCTCTGTATTTTCGCGTAGATAAAGCCGTATGTGCGGAAAATGGCATCCCATTCTTCGTAAGTCTTCGTGGCGAAGGTTTCTTCGATCAGCGCAAGCAATTCCGGCTGAACTGCCGCGCCGTCCTCTACGCCCTGAAACTTCGGCTCGTCCAGCACTTGCGGGATGCCCAGCGCCTCCACGAACGGGCGCCAGTATCGTTTCGGCTGCGGGTTGGATATTCGCAGCCAGCTACCGTCTTTGCACTTGTAGATGTTGTACATATAGTTGCGCACATCCTCACGGTTGAGCGTCGGCATGTGGTTGCCGATGAGCAAGTCCATACCGATGGCAAGCCCTTGCAGCCACATCGTGCTGCTCATGTGCGACACTTCTACCTTCTGTCCGACGCCCTGGCTCGCGCGCGCCCACAGCGCCGACAATATGCCAAGGCACAGGATGATGCCGCCTATCTGGTCGGACGGCGCGCCGCGAACCGATACGGGATGCTGCGCCCAAGGCGGAGTCGCGGACATCATCAGTCCTGCGCGCGCCTGACCGCAGGCGTCCAGCGATGGCATCAGCGCGTCCGGACCCTTCGTGCCAAAGCCGGACGCGGATGCGTAAATCAGATTAGGGTTGATTTGCTTCAGAGTGTCGTAGTCCATGCTCAGGCGTTCTGCCACGCCGTTGCGGAAGTTTTCGATGACAACATCCGCCTCCGCGACAAGCTTGTGCACAATCTCGATGCCCTCTGCTGTCTTCAAATTCACCGCGATTCCGCGCTTGCTGCGATTGCAAGTCTCGAAGTACGCATTGCGACCGTTCGGCATACCCGCGTCCGCAGATTCAATCGACGACACGGCGCGACCGACATCTCCGTCCAGCGCTTCCAGCTTGATGACATCCGCGCCCATGTCGCCTAGCATCGACGCCGCCACAGGCCCGAACTGCCACATAGTCCAGTCCAGCACCTTCGCTCCCGCCAACGGCCCATAAGGTTCAGCCTTCTGCGCCAAAGTCGCGTTGCCGTGCAAGTTTCCGTTCATTTCATCCTCCCTG
>VXRI01000101.1 GCA_009838595.1 Chloroflexota bacterium
AGACTTTCTATTGCTCAATTCACCCTCTGATTCCAACTAGCACCAATGGTTATTATCTGTCGGTAACGGCGAGTCAGCCGGAAGTGCGAGATGACATTTTCTGTGAGACTATGCTCATTCCCTGGCCGGCGACCCCGAACAACGAGCCCGAATTGTTGAGAGTGCACGTGAAATCCTAGATGCACGCGAAGCAGAGCGACTTGCCACAGAAGCTAATCGTCGAACTATGGACGATTACCTGCTGTTATGAGTGAGTTTGAACCCCAAACGTGCGGCATACGGCTGGACTGTGGACTCTGTGCCGAGCAAGCTATGGAGTTGCTGCTTGCATGAACAGGGAGTGCGCTTAGGGGTGGAGAAATAGTTAAAGCCCCGTGTCCGCGCGCTAAACAGCGGCAGGAATGCGCGCTCTGGCTATCTTCGATACGCGCTCTCGGAAGATGTCCTCGTCTGACACGCCATCGTTGATGTATGCTATCTCAATGAATAGCTCGCCTATCAGTTCTTGATCCTCGAAATCATTGTCCCATGCAAGCGGAATGATTCGGTATTCAAGAGCGTCTAAATCTATAGCGCCATTCAAATAACGTTTGAGCGCGTCCAGCGCAATGTTATCAGCCATGAATTATTCCTTTTATGAACTTGCCTCTAATGAACCAGTCCAGATAGAAAGGATTACGAACGGCGGGAACTATATCGTGCATTGGATATTAGAAGAAAGCTTGCCAGCGGTCAACTCTACGCTCAAATATATCATGAATCGTCGAATCATCCCCCAAGCGGCGACTTCCCTCCCGGCGCGCGAAGCCGCATGGTGAAAATCAAACTTGCGGTCAACGATTGGGAATTATGCCTCGCGCATCATTATGTGAACGCAGACGGCTCCGACTATAGCGAACCCGACCCGAAGTGGATACGGGTTGATGATGTGATATTCAAGCAAGGCAGAGGATCCTCGTAACTTGCCTTGCGTCATAGATTGCCTTGCGTCTTGCGGCAAGCCGGCATAGCGTCATCCTATTATCCGACTATCCGCTCCCTTTCCTCCTTCACAACGCTTGACCATTTTCCTAGAAAAGCGCACAATTACAGTACATCATGTAGAAGTGTGTCTAATTGCCTGATACACTAGGCATTCAAGCCGTTTTATTGTGTGAATAGCCGCGTAATTGACCGCCTGAGAACAAGAGACAAATCAGCACGCGACAAGCGTTAGGAGAGGAGCAAAGGTAATGGGTTCCAACGGCAGCAACGGACATAGCAAATCACTGGTGTTTGTACAACTCACGGGTGGCAATGACGCGCTGAATACAGTCCTGCCCATCAACGATGAGCATTACTATAATTTCCGCCCTACGGTGCAGTTTCAGCCGGAAGACTTGCTGGAGCTGGACGGCAATATCGGGCTGAACCCTAATATGACCGCCATGAAGCGGCTGTGGGACGAGGGCAAGGTCGCCATCATCAACGGCATCGGCTACCCGAACCCGAACCGCTCGCACTTCCGCTCGATGGACATCTGGCACACGGCGGAGCCGACTAAGGTGGCGACCGAAGGCTGGCTGGGACAGCTGACGCGCGACCTGGATCCTCAGGGCGAGAATGTGCTGACGGCTGTGAACTTCGGCCGCGGGTTGCCGCGCGCGCTGTCGGCGCAAGGCGTGCCGGTCGCGTCCGTGGGCGATCTTGCGACTTATGGCTTGTATCCGGACATCCGCGACGAGGCTATCCGCAATCAGACGCTGGACATGTTCTCGCAGATGTACGGCGGCGCGGGCAAGGACGCGGTGAAGGAGTTCATCCAGCAGACGGGCAGAGGCGTGATGCAGGGCGCGGACATTCTGGGCGCCGCGCCGCGCAACTACTCGTCGAGCGTCGAGTACGCGAATACTTCTATCGGGCAGAGCCTGAAGGACGCGGCGCAGGTGATGTTCGCGGACATCGGCACGCGCATCTATTACACTGGACAGGGTAGCTACGACACACACGCAGGCGAGATCCCGATGCACGCCAAGCTCATCGGTGAGATGTCCAACGCAGTCGGCGACTTCTGGGACGATGTGGAAGAGCACGGCTATGAGAACGACACGGTAGTCGTGATATTCTCCGAGTTCGGCAGGCGCATCAAGGACAACGGCTCCGGCACCGACCACGGCTCCGGCGGCGTGGCGTTCGTCATCGGCGGCGGAGTGAAGGGCGGTCTGTACGGCGACTTCCCGTCGCTTGCGCCCGAGGATCAGCTCGAAGGCGACATGCACTACAACAACGACTTCCGCAGCGCGTACACCGACCTGCTGGAAGATTGGATGGGCGTGGACGCCAAGCCAATCACGAACGGCACGTTCGAAAAGCTAGAGTTCATCAGGAAGTAGCGCGGACAAGCGAAAGATGGCGGCGCCAGAGGAACATATCAAAGTCAGTCGCCGCTTCCTGGCTCATGCAGATGAGTTTCTGGAAGCGGGCGACTTCCCGCAAGCGTCCGAAAAAGCTTGGGGTGCCATCGCGCAGTACCTGAAGGCTGTCGCCAATCGGCGCGGCTGGCGCAATGGCGCTCACAGCGACTTCTTCATAATCGAGAGCAGACTGGCGCAGGAAACGGACGATCCCAAGCGTATATCGGAGTTGTTCGCCATTCTGCGCGAGCAGCATGTGAATTTCTACGAAATTTCATACCCGCGCGAAGAGGTGGAGCTTGGCGTATCGTCCGCCAAAGAGTTCATCGAGCGGCTGGACGGCGCGGGCGTCTTCGATAGAGAGCGGTGAGAACGGCAGGCAACCGATTGACCACGACTGACGAACATATAGTGATAACGCGGCGCATGCTTGAACATGCCGACGAGTTTCTGTGCGCAGGCGACCTAGTGCAGGCGTCCGAGAAGGGCTGGGGCGGCGCCGCGCATTACATGAAGGCGGTCGCCAAGCACCGCGGTTGGAGGAACGAGTCGCACAGAGACTTCTTTACCATCGAAAGCCGGCTGGCAAGCGAGACGGACAATCCGAACAGGTTACATTCTCTTTTTTCGTCTGTGCGAAGCTTGCACCAAAACTTCTACGAACCGCTGTACTCAACAAGTCAAGTCAGAGTCTGCATTGAAGACTCCAAAGAGTTCATCGACATGCTCAAACGGGCAGGTGTGATGCGTGAACCGCCCGCCGACTCTCTGAATGGGACAGCGCAGGATGGAGGCGATGGGAACATTTAGACATCCTGTCGAAATCGGCGACCCGTCGGGGACACATTATGAATTTGTGAATCCGATGGTGGATACGGGCGCTACTTACAGTTTTATGCCTGCATCGTTGCGTTGCTTGAGCATCTCGGTGTGGAGCCAATGGGGTTTACATTGGCGGGTGGAGGACGTATAGAATCAGATATTGGACAGACTTGGATACGAGTGGTGGGTAAGCAAGCCATCACGATTGTAGTGTTTGGCGACGAAGACGCAATTCCGCTGTTGGGCGCACACGCGCTTGAAGGGCTAGGACTTGTCGTTGATCCAGTGCATGGCGTCTCATAGAAATGTAAGAAGCTTATCTATTGTAAACGCAAAAAGCCGTATAGTAATATCGCAACCCTTGACATTAGTTCGGAGGCGAACATGACCACAGCAACGAAATCGGATGTCGGACTTATCAAGCACCTGCTTCGGCGCGCGTCTTTCGGCGCGACTCCTACCGAACTCGACCACTATGAGGAGCTAGGCTACGAAGCCGCCATAGAGGAGCTGCTGTACCCCGGCGATCCGCAAAACATGCCGGATGACATCATCAAGCGCTACCACACGGACATGCACGAATTGCGCTACGGCAATTCCGCTTCGGCGTACTGGCTGTATCGAATGGTCACCACGAAAGCGCCGATGGAAGAGAAGGTTGCGCTCTTCTGGCATGGCGTTTTCGCCACCGGATACGCGAAGACAAACCAGGCGCGCTCGCTGCTGAACCAGATTGACATGTTCCGCAGGCTTGGGCTTGGCAAGCTGGACGACCTGCTCATCGACCTCGCCAAAGATCCGTCGATGATTATCTGGTTGGACAACCAGGAGAACCACGACGGCGCAATCAACGAGAATTGGGGCCGAGAACTGCTAGAGTTGTTCAGCATGGGCATCGGCAACTACACTGAGGACGATATCAAGGAAGCGTCCCGCGCCTTCACCGGCTGGACGCTGGGCAATGCCGAATATATGGCGGTGCGCGCATCTAAGGACTCCATCTGGCCCTACAGCAGGATAGCCTGGCACTTTGACTTCCGCCCCGGAGACCACGACGACGGCGAGAAGCGCTTTCTCGGCGAGACGGGCAATTTCAATGGCGACGACATAGTTCGCATCATTTGCAAGCAGCCCGCAACCGCACGCTTCATCGCGCGACACCTGTACGACTTCTTCGTTGCGGACGAGGAGCCTGTGCCGCAGTGGCCATACTCGCCGCCGCGCGACCCCGAAGCAATTGACATCCTGGCGCAAGCGTACTTCGACGGAGACCACGAGATCCGCCACATGCTGCGCGTTCTATTTAACTCCGACTTCTTCAAAGAAGCGAAGTATTCCCGCGTGAAATGCCCCGCCGAATTGGTAGCGGGCACAATGCGGCTCAGCGGCAGCGTAACCCGCCCATATATGGAAATCATTCCGACATCCGACTTGACGGGCTTCATGGGGCAGTCGCTGCTGAACCCGCCCTCGGTCGAAGGCTGGCACGAAGGCACGGAGTGGATTAACAGCGGCGCGCTGGTGGAGCGCGTCAACTTCGCAGCCAAAGAGATAAGCGACATAACCGCGCCGGGCGTGCGTCTCATACTGGACAGGCTGGCAGAGCGGAACGGCGGCGAGTACACGCCGACCGAAATTGTGGACGCATGTCTGGACATCATGGGCACGCCGGAAATGGACCGCGAGATGCGCGCCGCGCTCATAGCGCATGTGGGCATGGGGGGAGACATCTCGCTTACGGGTGGCGAAAAGGGTGGTAGGTGTGAGCGGCGCATCGGCGAATTGCTCGGCCTCATCGCATCGACCACCGAGTACCAGCTGGTATAAATCCTTACATAGATATACAGGATGAACAGGATAAGGGTTAGGCTATCTTCCCCATCCTGTTCATCGATGTTAGTTCCTTTGACGAGGGCATGACTTATGACGACCACCGCCGTACAGACACTGAAGCTTGAATATGTGAAAACGATAGGCATCGTGAACAATGCGCCTGTGGGGCGCGGCTTCGCCAATCCGATTGACCTTGCCATTCATGACGACGGCCGCCTCTTTGTGATGAACCGCGGCGCGCCCGTGTTCACGCGTATCGGTGTCACGAATATGAACGAAGATTACCTGTACGAGTTCTCCTCGCACGGCGACGGCGAGGGGCAACTGCGTCTCGCGGCGGGCATCGCGCTCAGCAACGATGGCAGCGTGGTCTATATCACCGACGAATATCACCACCGCATTAGCGTCTTTGACGCGGACAGTGGCGACTTCGTGAGGGCTTGGGGCACTCACGGCAGCGCTGATGGCGAGTTCGACGGGCCGACAGGCATTCGGGTCGATGCTGACGACAACCTGTACATCACAGACCAGAACAACCATCGCGTACAGAAGATTACGGCGGAAGGGCGACACTTGCTCACTTTCGGCGGCGCGGGCAGCGGCGAAGGCGAGTTGAACATGCCTTGGGGCATCTGCATTGCCCCTGACGGCAGTATATTCGTAGCGGACTGGCGCAACGACCGCATACAGCAGTTCAGCGCAGAAGGCGAGTTCATAGCGAAGTTCGGCGAGTCGGGTGACGATGACGGGCAGTTCATCCGTCCGTCGGATGTGGCGGTGGACGCTGACGGCAACATCTATGTTACCGACTGGGGCAACGAGCGCGTGCAAATTCTAGCGGCAGACGGCAGCCATGTCAGAACTCTGCGCGGCGAGGCTACGCTCTCCAAGTGGGCGCTGGATTTCCTTGCAGCTAACCCGGATGAAGTGGAGACTCGCAAGATTTCCAACCTGACGCCGGAACTGCCGCCGCACCTAGACACCCCGCACCTCATCTCATCCCAGACGGAGCCGTACTTCTGGGGTCCGTCCTCAGTGAACTTCGACAGCGAAGGGCGGCTGTTCGTAACCGAATCCTCGCGCCACCGCATACAGGTCTATCAGACAGGGTAGTGCTCAGGCGTCAGGGTCCAGATGTCAGAATCAATCCTGGCGCCTGATACATAACGCCCGATACCTGACGCCTAATCCTCCCTATCCCCGCTCACGCGATACATCTCCTTGCTCAGATCTTTCGCCATGTCCACGTCCTGGCGGTCGAGCATCCGCAGCGTGGCGCGCGCCATAAGATACAGTGTTTTGTCGAGCCGCACCAGCATGCGCTCCAGCCGAAACATGAACCACATCAGCAGCACTCCCGCCAAACCTATGTTTATGAACTGAACTAAGTCTAATATCATCTTCCCCTCCTCAAATCCTGTTCACCCTATCCGTCTATGTTCGTTAACCCTGCCGCAGAAGCAGCGCGCGCTCCGTTCTCTTGCCGCCCTGGCTTAGTTCCAGAGTGTGCCCTTCGATGAAGAATTCGCCGTCCACGCCCATGCCTTCGTAGAGCAAGCGGATGCGGTCAGACAGCTGCAGTTGCAGCGCGAGCAGTGAATTCAAGTCCGAGCCGTTGGGTAGCGTAACCCTAATCGCGGCGCGCGGTCTGGAACGCCGCGCCAACCGCGCATCAAGCGTATCCTGCGCCCGATACGCCGGGCGAGTCCAGCGCGCGTCTATGCTGTGAATGCGCTGCCCGTATGAGGCTTCGCTGCTCGCGCTTTCCGCGCTCACCAGCACCGGCGCATCGAAGACGAGCGCATTCACCGTGCGCATGCCCAGCCTCGTCAGATAACCCGCCGTGCTTCCGAACTTGACGCGAATAAGCGTGCCCTTGCCGTTGTACAGCCGCGTAGCCGGATATGTAACGGTGAGTTCGTCCGTGATGTCAGCACCACCGCCGTCAGCCTGCGTGTTCGCGGTGTAGTCGGTGTTTTTCTTCGGCTGCAATTGCCCGCCGACTACATCAAAATCTTTGCTTTCCGCTAGGAACTCGCGCGTCTCGCCCGCGTCGAAACGCGGCGTTTCGCTGAGCGCCCAAGTCGTGCGATGACCGTGGTTCGTGGCATTGCGTATTCGCATGAAGAGCTTGTTTTCTATGTCGTCCACGCCGTCGCTCCACTGCAACGACGAGAAGTACGCGCTCGCCCTGCCGTCCGAATGCGACGCTGAACGCAGTGTTGCCCTCGCATTCGTGTGCGGCGCGTAATCGCGGTGGTTGCGGCTTTCCAAGCGCCAGAAGCCGCGCCCATCGACATACACGAAGCCGTCCTCTTCGTCCTGCAAGCGTCTAATTTCGTCCACCGCTTGCACATCCCAGAGCGCGGGACTCCACAGTTGTGGCACGAGAACGGCGCCCGTATCGAGCATGCGCGCCGCCGATTCCACGCCGGCGTAGTCGAGAATGTCGCCCAGGATATCGTCCGATGTCTGCGGGAACGATGATGTGGCGTACATATACAGCGTTGCATCTTCGAGTCGGCGCATCTCGTCGTAGGCGCGAATATGGCACTGCTTTGCGTTGGGCTGTGGTTCGATGCTGTGCAAGTCGCCGTAGAAGAGTGATGCCCAGCCGCCGAACTGCTTCCAAGTATGGTCTGCCGCGCCGTCGCAGTACAAGCCGTGCCGCGTTGCGGATGCGTTTAAGTCCGAATTAGCCGCTATAACTTGCTGCCGGTCCACGAATACTCGGATGCTGTCGCCGTGTAACTCCGCTTGGATGAAGCGCGTATCCATTGAGTCCCAAGATAGCGCCGCCCGAGCGAGCCGCGTATCGCTTCCATTCTCTACCTTGCGAAGCTGGACTGCGCTGCGGTTAACACGAATGTACAAGAAATTGTCGTCGTCCGTGTAGCGTAGCGTCAGCCCGCCGTGCCGAATGACATTTCTGCCGCGCGTGAAGTCGCAACCCAGTGATACATCGGCAAGTCCGAAGTCCATAGTCGCTATGCGCTTGCCCTCGCGAGCTCCGTTTGTCTGCACACCGCCGCCGCGCGCGATGCGAAAGTCGCTGTCCGGCGTAGTCCACGCATACGATTCGCCGTATTCGGGCGCATGGTCGTCAAGAATGGTATCTGCGTTGCCACCGAACATGTCGCAGGGGAACGCGGCACGCAGCCATACCTTGCGCCCCGGTTGGAGTTTGCCGAACAGCGGCGAATCGCCGTTAGGCGGACTGTACTTGTGGGCGGCGTTCGCCAGCCGAA
The DNA here is from genome assembly GCA_009838595.1 of Chloroflexota bacterium. Lineage (GTDB taxonomy): Bacteria > Chloroflexota > Dehalococcoidia > Lucifugimonadales > JADFKI01 > Bin90. The sequence goes on from VXRI01000101.1 coordinate 8,297, forward strand.
TGTCCAGCCGCGCGGGGTATATGTACTCGCTCGCCAGATCGCGCATGTGGCGCAGGGACAATCCCAGCGTGGAGGATGTAATATCATCATCGTATCCCGCGAACTTACCGTCTCCGCCCCAGTCCACCATCAATTTCCACTTCGTCTCACTCACATCAACCTCCTCCGCATCATCCCCTATGTTCCGACGATTCTGGTGGTAACACCCTCCACTTGCAGCGTCGCTTGCCAAGACACCGGCCCTCCGGCGCGACTGGCGAGTTCGTAGGAGCGCACCCAGCACTCGCCTGTATATCGCGGCTTGCTCGCCGCAAAGCCGGACGGCGCGTACTCGAACACAACGGGAGAAGTGTGATAGCGCAGAGCGCCCAGCACGACGTCCACGCCGGCGCTTGTGGTATCGTCATATATGCCGCGCAGCGTGAACTCCACCGCATCGACGCTCGGATTGAAGCGTGCGCCGCTGTCGCCGAGCGCAGTAACCTCGTAGAGAGAACGCGCGCCGGGCAAGCCTCGCACCTCGGTGATGAATGCCGACAAGTCGCGCGCTACGCCGTTCACGTCCGCGATGCGAAAGCGCGAACCGTTGCCATCCACAAACGCCATCTTCATCCTCCCCACACACCATCCCCGCGTTCATCCGTAAACCATGCGCCATAAGCTATGCACAATAAAAGGACAAACCTTTTAAGAAGCCTTGCCTTGCACATAATAGATAATATGTTCTTATATGTCAAGGATAGCGCAAAAATGAAAAAAGGTTGCGTCAGCATCAAGCGGCATCATCACTATCATGATTTCGGCTTTTGCATAACCGTCAGCCGACTCATATAAGGGAATCCGGCAATCCCTTGTCCTCCAATTCACTATTCCAGCCGAGCCGATGCAACCTTTTTCCATTGATAAAAGGGTTGCAATGAGCAGAACCATCATATATTATGAAACATAAGTACCAATAATATGTTCTCATACTGGTCAGCAGACTAATGGAAAACGTTCTTCAATCTGTTAGTCACGGTCGATTGTTGATATTGCGTAAGCTGCGCCGGTCGTTGTGTACGACGCTTGAACGA